>JALRJZ010000199.1 GCA_023261045.1 Akkermansiaceae bacterium | reverse complement strand
GGGATCTTTGAGGCGCTGTTTGTTCGCGATATGGTAAACACCCCCATTATCAGAGCGCCCCCAGCCACCACCATAATCGGAGATGTAAAGACGACCATCAGGAGCGAAATCGAGATCTGTCGCAGCGATGCCCTTTAGAAACCAATCGTGCTTGTCGAGTTTGAAAGAAGCTCCGTCAGGTTTTAAGGTAAATCCATTGATCCCACAACCTGCAGGTCCAGCAACATAGCTTACTACAAAAAAGTGTTGATCGAATTCTTTGGTGAGCCCGGTTACTCCCGGGTTATAAGCCAATCCACACGGTCCATTGACTGTGAGAGCGACAGGTGGGATAATGTAGGCTGGTTGATCTTCGTGGCGGGTTCTCCAAAGCCCTTCATTCATCCAAATATCTATCTGCTCCTCCCGTTTTGAGGGCTTTGGTCCGACGTGATTAAAAATAGTATTTGAGAAGGAGACGATTGTTTGGTGTCCCATTTTCCATCCTGAGTTCCCATGCTCAACAAGGTAGACGATGCGTTCGTTATCTCCATTGTCGTAATCGTTATCAACGGTGAAAAGATTACCGTGCTCATCAAAGACGATCTCTTTGGGGTTTCTGAGGTTGGTGCAGAAGACTTCGAAATCACTCCCGTCTGGGTTGGCTCGAAAGATTGCTCCAGCGTCTGGCTGAGAGTAACGCTTGCCCTCATGTTCGACATCGTATCCACGATCGCCAATCGACCAGTAAAGTTTGCCGTCCGGACCAAAAGCAAATCCATTGAGGTCATGGCCCGAAAAGGAGATGCGCACCCCAAAACCATCGACGAGAGTTTTGCGTTCTTCAGCCACTCCATCACCATCGTTGTCCCTGAGGCTATAGATCCCAGGAATCATCGCAAAGTAGACGGTGCCATCTTTTTCGATGAGCCCAGAAGACGGTCCGTCCAAAGGTTGATTAAAGTCACTGCGAAACATTCCAAAACGATCGGCGATTCCATCGCCATCAGTGTCTTCCATCGTTTTGATGGTTTCACTGTCATCGTCGAACTCTTCGAAATTGAGATAATCAGGCTCTTTTCCCGACCATTTTTGATGGACCTTTAAGCGCTGAGAAAGCTCCATCGTTTTGATGTCATCCTCGATTCTTTCACGGAGGTAGCGGTTGTTTTTTCCCCCATGGCGGATGTCTTGGACTTGCTTACGCCAGCGAAAGGTTTCGGAGATAAAGACCTTGCCCTGATCGTCAATACAAAGGGTGGTGGGAGTGACAACCTTGGTTCGGTCGGCAAATTGAGTAAGAGTGTGTTTTTTGGGAATGTTGATTTTGGGATAATCTTTTGAAGCCACCAGTTGTCCGAAAAGGGGAGTGGTGGAAAGAGTTACGAAGAGAGAAAGAGAAAAGATCTTCATAATGCCTGAGGTTGTATAGAACGTATTCAGTTCTCACGCCTTTTCAGTGAAATAAGTAGATCCTTTTGAAGGGAGGGTTCAAAAAAGCCATCCAGCAGGATTTCGCTAGATGGCCTCGACGTGCTTTTGCACTACCTTAGCAAGCTTCCTCACCCAAAAATCCCTCAAGAGGGTGATGAGCACCGGCTACAAACGTGTTCTCGATATCGGGTCGATCCCGATTTGGCCACGATCGCTGAGATTAGTTCCCGGTGCTACCAGTCCATTGGTTTGTCTGGAATGGTGAGGCTGGCAGTCCGGCAGCATTGATCAGGTTGGGATTTGCTGAACGATGCCAACCGAAGCGAACGTGGGTGGGGTTTTTGATCTCTGGCGAGCGAACCACCACCGATTCACCATCGACTTTCGCCTGAGCGCTGACGAAAGTGCCATCTGCTCCGGAAATTTGAAACTCGGTGAGATCTTTGCCATCCCTGCTTTGGAGGCCTTGAGAATGGGCGAAGGTTAAGCGAATTGTTTCTCCCTTGACCTTCATCGACTGATAAAGAGGTCCAGAATAGGGGAGTCCACGGAGTCCATAGTTTTTTACGAGAGCCCAGCGGGCAAGCCGGTCTCCGACATCATGTTTATTTCTGGGGTGAATATCGTCGATGTTATGGACAATGTCGGTCGTGACGGCCATTCCCGTGTTTGGAATCTTGAGGGTGGCAACTTGGGCTTCCCAAACGGCGGGGAGTTGCCCGTCCTCATAGCGTGGATTGCCCCAGGGAGCGAGTTGAACGTAGTAAAAAGGCATCGAAGGATTACGAAACGAGCTTCTCCAACCCTCGATAAGATCCTTCATTTTGTCAGCGTATTTGAGGCCATTTTTTTGGATTACGTTTGTCTCACCCTGATACCAAATCACTCCCTTAATGGAGAGGTTTGTAATGGGAGCAATCATTCCATTATACATTTGTCCTGAGCCCGCCGAGGTAATGGTCCAAGGCTCTATGGGAGATCCACCCCAAGAGCTATTGATGAGCCCAAGCGGAAGGTCGACCTTCTCTTGAATTGATTTTCCAAAGTGGTAAAGCACCGCAGAAAAATTTGGAACGTTTTCCGAAAGGCAGGCTTTCCAGGTTGCCTCGACATCAGCCTGAGGAGTTGGTTTCTGCACTTTTGGAATGTGGAAAAGGCGAATGTTTGGATGGTTCGCTGCTTTGATGAACTCGTCCTTGCGTTCGCTCTGGCTTAAACTCCATTCCATATTGGATTGACCTGAGCCAATCCATAAATCTCCGATGAGAAGATCGCTTAGGGAAATGGTGTTGTCGCCTGAAATTGTCATTTGATGGCTTTGACCATCTGCTTTTTGTGAGGGAAGTTCGACGAGCCAAGCTCCCTCTGCATTCGTGACTACCGAAGCTTTATCGCTGCCAAAAGTTACGGTCACCTTTTCCTGCGGGGAGGCGCTTCCCCAAACCCGGAGAGGAGCATCCCGTTGAATCACCATTCCATCGGCAAAAATGGAAGGCAAAGAGACCGTTGCCGAGAGAGGGAGGGTCAGTAATAAGGCGCTAATGAGAGTTTTCATGATCGGTAGTCTGACGAAAGTTTTGCCTGCTGGCAAGTTTGAGGCTTCCGATCTCTCTTGCATGAGGTTTCGAGCAGGGCAGAATAGATCCATGGAAAAACGGAGACTTGGCACAAGTGGGATTGTCGTTAGCGAAATTTGTATGGGAACGATGACCTTTGGAACCCAAGCAGATAAGAAAGAGAGTTTTCGGATTATGGATGCCTCGGTCGAGGCAGGGATCGATTTTTTTGATACCGCGGAGGTTTATCCGGTGCCTCCGACCGCGGAATTAGCTGGGCTCACCGAGCAATGGGTTGGTGAGTGGATGAAAACCAAGTCGAGAGAGTCACTCATCATTGCTACCAAGATTGCTGGAGCAGCTCATGGTTGGTTTTGCCCTCCTGTCAGGCATGGCAAAGCAGCCCTCGACCGAGTCCATCTCCGTAAGGCCTTGGAGGGGAGTTTAAAGAGGCTACAAACGGACTACATCGATCTTTATCAGATCCATTGGCCTGATCATGGAATGCGAGCAATCGATACACTGGAAGTGTTAGACGAATTTGTGAAGGAGGGAAAGGTCCGCTCAATCGGACTGAGTAATGACAATTCCTACGGTGTGATGAAAAGTCTGGCAACGAGCCAACAAGAGGGAGTCACCCGGATTGATACCGTCCAAAATAACTTTTCTCTCAATAATCGACGAGATGAGCACGAGCTTGCGGAATGTCTGCGCAGAGAACAAGTCAGCCTTCTACCCTATAGTCCTCTCGCTGGAGGCGTCCTGACTGGTAAATACAACGATGGAGTGCCAAATGGCGCGAGATTTTCGGAGTATCTCACCAGCGGAGGCCCAAGGCAAAAAGCCATGGCACAACGGTTTGTCAATGAACGGACCATCGAATCGACGAAACGATTTGGAGCAATTGCGTCCGCCCTTGGTCTTGAGGTGACCACTTTGGCTACTGCTTGGAGTAAGCAGCATGATTTTGTTGCCTCAACAATCGTTGGAGTGAGCCAGGAAGCTCAAATGAAGCCCATTCTGGCTGCGGCGGGCCTGGTCTTAGATCACGAGACTATGGAAAAGATTGATTTGATCAGCAAAGAAATCCTCTATCCGATGGGTTAATTAGAGCCGTTGATTCCTAGACGAGTGATGGACGCACTCTTTCAAGGAAATCTCCTGAGCCAGTGAGGCCTTGATCGAGGTGTGCTGCCAAGTCAGAAGGATCTCGTCGTGATGGATTCACCCTCGAGGAGCTCTGAGTTGAGGCTCAGGAAGTAAAAAAAGCGTGAGATGATTTGAAACCTTGGAGTGATCAAGGATGAGTCTCGGGTGGCCCCTTCGTCTCACATGAGAGGAGGTGGGGTTGTGACGATGAGACACAGAGGTTGGCAAGAGTTCTTCTTCCTTGACGCAGCATCGCCTTTTTTTTGAATTAAACGTCATCCTAGATTGAAAGGTAGAAAATGAAACACGGAATTTCTTACGGTTTTTTAATGATGGTTTTTTGCCTCATTGGCATGACTTCGTCGTGGGGGCAGGTCGAGCTGGCAAATTCGGAGACCGAGTTTTCGGGGGTTCAAGGGCAAGATGGCTGGAGTTGGGGATACCGAAACTTCACTCTTGATGGAGGGGTAATGGATTACGATGCCAACGCTCATTTTATCGAATTCCCTGTTGATGGAACAACAACCAGGAATTCGGGGAAATTTTGGGATGGGAACTCCTACGATTGGGCTGACGATTCAGG
>JALRJZ010000198.1 GCA_023261045.1 Akkermansiaceae bacterium | reverse complement strand
TGTCATTGCCGGCTTTGCCAAAAGGCCAGGTGGAAACGATGAGAGGAGCATTTGCCATGGGATTGTCTTGGCTGCGAAGGCTCGTTAGTGAGAGCCCCCAGGCGAGAAAGTGTCGGCGAGTAGAAGTCATGGAGCAGGCGAAACACACTTGATCAAATCAAGCATGATCGGAGTCTTCTACCACGAGGCTAGCCCCGGGAGAAAGCTTGGATTTGCCAATGAAAAGGAAAAGGAGGTGGAGGGTTTCTTGACTCAAAGGGCTCACTGTTCGACTCGGAAGAGGAGTCGTTCTCGATTTGCAACCCCAGATAAGTCGTAAACGCGTGTGGTAGAATCTCCAGGGTCACCGAGCACGAAGTCATCTAGGTCTGACTCCCAACTTTGCCCATCTGTTGAGTAAGCTACTCGGTAGTTTCTGCCTTCAATGGAATTCCAAGTGAGAGAGAGCTCGCTGCTTGAAGGTTCATAATGCATTTCTGTGATTTCAAGTGCCTTTGCGTTGACGAGGGTGCCAGAAGTGACGTCCTGAAAGGTGGTGCCCACCCGAATCTCATCGACATATCCCACCTGAGTATCACTGAAGTTCAAGTATTTCAGTGATTGCTGAGTCTCTAGATCAAAATCAAAGCTGTCACTGATGACTGCATCAGCCTCATCGGGTTCTACGGAAAGATCATCGATTATAAAGGCAAAGATTTCGTCAGGGGTGCCCGCCTCGTTCCAGTTTACTTTGAGGGCAAGGAAGAAGACTTCGCTTGCTGCTGGACCATTAAAGGTAGGAGTTGGTTCTGCTTCTAACTGCGTTGCTGCAACCGATTGCTGATAAACTGCGGTGCGAATATTCCTTGATTGCCCTCCACTGGAGACGATACCGAAACCCACCCCATTTCCCGGAGCCTCAAGTCCTTGATTGTCATCGCTGACCATCATTTCTGAATGAAGACCAATTCCAAAATCAGGTCCGCTAAAACCAAAATCCTGGAAGAGGAAAGTCATCCACAGTGTGGAGTTGTCGGAAGTCAGACCCGCAATGGCATTGTCCTCAAGAGGGGCACTGGCGGCGACTTGACCAACGCGTTGGCGACGCTCATAGGCATTGCCCGCGACGGGTAACTCGTTCCCCTTGGCATCAGTAAAGGTAACACCTTCGTCAGCGATATCTCCTTCATTAACTGGGGCAATTCCATTGGGCGTGCCATTGCCCTCCGCATCGCGATGTGACCACGCGCCAATCCCCTGGCCGTTGTCATAGGATTGGGTGCTATCACCAAAAAAACGCCCATCATTCACTTCGGTGGTCGGAAGGTAATCGAAAGGCTCATAGATATAGAGTTCCGCCTTCGCTCCTAACCAGAGGAGCACATAGCTAGCAGTGGGAAGTAAGATCGGTTTCACGTTGTTTTGAAGCAGTGGGTTAAACCATAGGGTCTATCAGCGATGAGGACTCTCACACTTCCAGTTCAAATTAAAGGAGGGCCTTTCATGCGAACTTGTTTCTAAATAAGCAGGTTCGTCACCCTACGTTGAAGTCATGAAGATCAATTTTCTTTTCTTGATGGCGACATGGAAACTTCTTCGTGAGCAATGGCGTGTGTGCTTGATTCTAGGAGGGGTTTTGGTATGGGCCTTGAGGAAGATTAGTTCATGAAATATGCAGTTGTCACCGGAGGGGGGTCAGGAATTGGAAGGGCGATTTGTCAGCGGCTGGCAGAGGATGGTTACCACATGGTGATTCTCGATTGTGATGAGGCCGCAGGATCTGAGACTGCCGAGTTGATTCAAGAGCTTGGAGGTTGTGGCGAATCTTTGGTTGGTGATGTTTCTTCGACGCAATCGGTGAAAAAGGTTTTTGAGCAGATTGCAAAGGTTGATGTCTTGGTGAATTGCGCCGGGGTTGCCTCGATTGGTAAGGCGGGTGATACCACTCCCGAAGAAATGGACCGGATCTACGGGGTGAATGTGAAGGGGGTCTACCATTGTCTTCATTTTGCCATTCCAAAAATGATCGAAGGTGGTGGTGGGGTCATTTTAAACATGGCTTCCATGGCCTCGAAGGTGGGAATCCAAGATCGGTTTGCCTATTCGATGTCAAAAGGGGCGGTTTTGTCGATGACCCTGTCGGTTGCTCGTGACTATCTGTCGGAGGGGATTCGCGCGAATTGCATTTGCCCAGCCCGGATTCACACCCCATTCGTCGACGGATATCTTAAGATGAATTATTCTGAAAGTGAGAGGGAGGAAATGTTCCGGACACTTTCAGAGTATCAGCCTATCGGGCGAATGGGAACACCTGCCGAAGTTGCGGAGTTGGCCGCGTTTCTCTGCTCGCAAAAGGCTTCGTTTATCACTGGCTCGGCTTATGATATTGATGGCGGGGCTACTTTGCTCAGATAGCTTTTTTAGACACATGAGACTGACCCGATATTACGAGAACGATTCTATCGTTCCTGGTGTTTTTATCTCTGACTCCGAGATTCTCAATTGTGCTGAATTTGGCGCTGACTGGGGGGAGTCCTTTTTCGAGAACGATGGTTTGGTGAGGCTCAAAGAATTCCTCGAGGACCAGAAGCAAGCTTTGCCAAAGGTTCGAGCCAATGAGGTGAGGTTGGCGCCCGCAGTCGCGCGCCCGTCAAAGATCATTTGTATTGGTTTGAATTATGCTTCTCATGCTCAAGAGGCGGGCATGGAAGCTCCCAGCGAACCGGTGGTCTTTTTCAAAGCAAGCACGGCCTGGGCAGGTCCGAATGATGCCATCGTCATCCCCAAAGATTCAGAAAAGACCGATTGGGAAGTTGAGTTGGCGCTGGTGATTGGAAAGCGGGCAAAATATGTCAGTGAGCAAGAGGCTTTGGACTACGTTGCAGGCTATGGCATTCACAATGATTACTCGGAGCGCGAGTGGCAGCTCGAGAGAGGCGGGCAGTGGGTGAAGGGCAAATCGGCTGATACCTACGCTCCGTTCGGCCCCTACATGGCAACCAGCGACGAGGTCGCTGACCCCAACCATTTGGGGCTGTGGTTAAATCTCAATGGTAAGAGAATTCAGGAGGGAAACACCTCGGACTTCATTTTCAACATTCAACAGGTCGTCAGCTACCTGAGTAACTACATGACCTTGCTTCCGGGTGATGTCATCTCGACAGGTACTCCGGCCGGCGTGGGTCTTGGGTTTAATCCACCCATTTACTTGAAGCAAGGAGACGTGGTGGAGCTTGGAATCGATGGGCTGGGTCGCCAAAAACAAGTTGCCGTGAAGGAACGGTAAGGGAGATGAAGATTACGGGAGCAAAAGTCATCGATCTTCGGGTTCCGACATCAGATGACCTGTTGGGTTCGGATCCCTTTCATAAAGCTCCTGATTATTCATCGGCAGTCTTACACCTCGAGACCGATGGTGGGCTGCGCGGGGTTTCGGTGGTTTTTACGGTTGGCGCGGGCACAGACTGGCTCTGTTATGGGATCAAAAATCTGACGACTTTGATTGTCGGAACGACTTTGGAAGAGTTCTGTCAGGCTCCCCTAAAACTCTATCGTCGTTTAATTGATCACCATCAATTGCGCTGGCTACACGATGGGGTTTTTCGCATGGCTTGCGGGGCAATTCTCAACGCAATGTGGGACTTGTGGGCTAAGCTCGAGGGAAAGCCGCTGTGGAAATTGCTCGTTGATCTTGAGCCACAGTTTGTCGTCGGCTGTATTGATTGGCGAAATCTAAAAGATGCGCTGACTCCTGAAGAAGCGCTGGAAATCCTAGATCGAGCGTCAAAAAAGAAAGCGGCGCGTGAAGTCGAGTTGAGAGAAGTCGGGCTCAAAGCCTACTGCACGGCAGGTTGGCTCGGGCTGAGTGATGAGGCGATTTTGGCAGCGGTTCGCAAGTTGCAGAATCAAGGTTTCGATGCCTTCAAAGTTAAAGTGGGTTTAGATTGCGCTGCCGATGTGGCACGAATCAAATTCATGCGAGAGGCGATTGGTGATGAGCAATCGTTAATGGTGGATGCAAATCAATACTGGGGAGTGCGCGAAGCCGCAGAGCACATTGGCTATTATCTTCCGTTTGGCCTCAAGTGGGTTGAAGAACCGATCGCCCGGGATGATATTCTGGGCTACCTTGAGCTTTCAAAAACTTTCTCGGGCCAGTCGATGCAATTTGCCTGTGGAGAGCACGCGGCCTCACCCGTCATCTTTAAGCAGCTGCTTCAAAGTGGAGCGATTGGCTATTGCCAGATTGATGCGGTGAGAGTGGCGGGGGTCAACGATGTGATGGCCATTATTTTGATGGCGGCAAAGTTTGGTGTGCCGGTTTGCCCACACGGAGGTGGGATCGGGCTCTGTAATATGATTCAGCATTTTGGAATGTGGGATCAAATTGCCGTGAGTGGGCATTCAAAAACTCAGTTGGTGGAGTATATCGATTTTCTTCAGGACTCGTTGAAACAACCAGTCAAAATGAAAAATGGGCACTACCTTGCTGCTCACGCCCCGGGATGGGGTTTGGAGTTTCATGAGAAATTCTTGGAGGAGCACACTTTTCCTAGCGGCAAGAAATGGCAGGATCGTCCACCCCTCAAACGGGGAGTCCACTTCGAATGTGAAACCTCCTAAAAGATTGGTTGAGAGCGTTTTTTCTGAGTGGGGTGACCATGAATCACGTCTCTCCCAGGGGTCTTTGCTCATGAACGATCCCTTGATTGAGGCCAAAGAGCGTAAAGAGGCCAAAG
>JALRJZ010000197.1 GCA_023261045.1 Akkermansiaceae bacterium | reverse complement strand
GGCGTCTTGCAACATCTTTAATGTACGGGTTGAGACCTCGGTTTTCATGAATGACGAGGACAGGGCTGAGTCCCTTTTTTTGCTCTCGAGGACAAACAAAGTATCCTCTCCCCTCCCCGTGGCCCTTCGGAGAGGGATATTTTAGATAATGAGCAATAATGTCAGGATCATTAAATGAAACTTGCTCGGCTGCTTCATACTGAGGCAACAGTGCTGCGCAGATCATGCTGACACTGAGAGTGCTTGTTGCGATACTTGTGAGCCGATTCATGAAAGTCCGCCGATCAATGAGGCCGTGGGCATACTCGTCATACCAATCGAAAGCTTCTTGGGGAAGAGGTTGCATTTGCTTTGGAGAGATCATTGTTCAGATAGCTTCCGCGACGATAGAGTGATTCGATCTTGTGCAAAGTTTTTTCTATGCGCTAGACTCCTTTACCTTTGATGTTTTGGTCGCTAGATTGCTTCCGTGCGTGAGCGTTATGGTGTCCTCTTTTTAGTTTCTGGACCTTCAGGGTCGGGTAAGACGACTCTCTGTCGTCGTCTGGCAGATGAGGGTGAGGCCCATTACTCGGTTTCATGCACAACACGATTGCCTCGTCCGGGTGAGCTTGATGGAGTCGATTATCATTTCATGCCCAAGGAGCGCTTTGTTCACCAGATCAACGAGGGGGGGTTCCTAGAGTTTGCAGAAGTTCACGGGAATCATTATGGAACTCTTAAAAGCGAGGTTGTTGCCTTACTTGAAAAAGGCCTCGATGTTGTCATGGATCTCGATGTGCAAGGAGCAAGGAGTGTGAGATCGTGTAAGGATCCAATGATTCAACATTCACTTGTTGATTTGTTTGTATCACCACCTAGTCAAGAAGAGCTTCGGAATCGTCTTATGGGCCGAGGGACAGATAGCCAAGAAGTAATCGAGCTTCGCATGAAAAACGCCCTTGAGGAAATGAAGTTCTGGCCGGAATACACCTACCGAATTGTTTCAGAAGGCAGAGACACCGATTACTTGAAATTTAAATCACTCCTAATTTCTCAACGCTTAAAAGCCTCGCTATTGAAATGAATATTGTACTAGGAGTCACCGGTTCAATTGCTGCCTACAAGGCAGCAGAACTAACAAGTGAGCTCACAAAAAGGGGGCATGATGTTTACGTGGTGATGACGCGTGCCGCGACAGAATTTATTACTCCGCTGACCTTAAAGGTTCTTTCTAGAAACCCTGTTTTAATATCTCTTGAAGATGAGAAAAACTCTTGGAAACCAGGTCATATCGAGTTGGCTGATCGTGCCGATCTTTTTTTAGTTGCGCCTGCTTGTGCTGATACGCTTGCTCAGTTTTCGGTCGGGCTTGCTCCGGATCCGTTAGCATCAATTTACCTTGCTTTGCCTTCTTCAACTCCACGCTGGATCGCCCCAGCAATGAATGGGAAAATGTGGGATCACCCCGCTACACAGAGAAATATTCAACAACTCAGAGAAGATGGAGTTCAGTTTATCAACCCATCCTCGGGTGATTTGGCGTGCGGCTACCAGGGTATTGGGCGCCTTGCTGATCTCGAGAATATTCTTCAATCGATTGGCGCTTAGAGAGAAGCTTTTGCTTAAATCCCGAGCGTGAAGTGCTAGGGTTTCGAGGTGAAAAAGTGAAGTAATTGGTCAAACTTCCCTCTACCAATCTCCCTAGATTTCTTGTCCCACAGCTTTTAATTCTAGAAATAAATCATTCCAGCGTTTGAGACGAGGTTTCAAAAGATGTCTTTGGCTTGCGATCCGTCGCCGCACGATAGCGAATAAGCCCCCATATTCGATATAGAACTCGTGAACCCCATCGCGATAATCGTCCTCTAAGGATTCAGAGAACACTTGCTGGAGATCTTTGATCTGCTCTTGAAATTCCTCGCAAATCCTCTGACGAGAGAAAGTGCTATAGGTGATAGCTAACAAGGTGACGCCAGCCGCAACTCCGAGTAGAGCAAATGGCCAAGTTGCTAGCTCAAGCCCTCCCGTGATTCCCGCAGCACTAAGTAAGATGAGTATCACATTCATAAGTCGCCTGAGAACCGTTCTTCTTCTTTCCATTTGGAGCTCAAGAATGTTTCTGATTTTTAGTTGAGCGACCGCTTGCTTTGCTGATCGGCCTAGGCGCTGAACAAAACGCTCTCGCGTCCCTTTCAATGATTCGGTTTCCTTGTCAAAATCTGGGACGCTTACCGCGAGATTCTCCGCGATCCGTGGAGCAACCGTTTCCCAGTGATCTCGGCAATTGGTAGCCAGATTAGCTCCGTCGATTCCGGATCGTTCCTTGATCGCTTCTTGGACTGCTTCGGACAATCCCCTTTCGATTTGAGTGGGTAAGCGCTCTCGCTGGAAAAGCGAGATCAAGCTGTGGAAGACTGACAGACGCCTCGAGAGAAGATCCCAGGATTTGGCTGCTTGCTGAAGAAAAACATCTCCTAGGCCGCTGAGTTTGATCGCGAGTTGGTTTGCCTGTTGCTCCCTTCGTAGATCAACTTCGTTTTCAAGCTCAGCGAGAAAACGTTGATCATCGTTGAGGGAGTATCGGCGGCTTTCGATCTGTTTTTCGATTCTATCGAGTGTTTTGAGGGTCGAATCATGAACCAGTTGCATGACTTCCTGTCGATCCATCTTTTTTCCGAGAAGGCTTGAAATAAATGATTCTAAGGAAGGAAGTCCACTTTTGTTAAGGAGATGAATCGGAGGAGGTTGAATTCCTTTAACTTCCAATGCCATCTTCCCTGAGACCGGGAAAAAACGTGGAGAAAAACCGATCTTTTGTTGTGCGAGGTTTTGCATATGCCCCAGAATGACCTCGATATCTTCCGGGTGTTTGAGATCGCACTGCTGAAGAACGAAGGCGCTGTTTTTTAAGGTGTCTTCAGGGAGCTTTGAAACAAGTTGCCAGGTGTCAGCACACCAGGGGTTGCTTGCAGCAAAAACGATGAGCAAAAGGTCCACGGAAGGTAAGAAGCCTTCAATGATCTCATGGTGTTCATCGTTTAAAAGATTCGTTCCTGGGGTGTCAATTAAGTGAAACTGATTAAGCGCTGCAAAAGGTGTCTGCTTTTCTACAAAAAAAGTGCTGTGAATTTTCTCACTTTCGTCAGATTGGTTGCTGCGAATATATTCGATCTTTTTTGTGTTGGGTAGAGCGTCAGATTGGCAGATCTCTTCCCCAAAAAGACCATTGAGAAGAGTCGACTTCCCCGCATTAACCTCACCACAAGCCATAAAGAGAAACGGCCGGTTGAGCTCCTTGAGAAATTCACCCTCATCCGCGAGGGCCGAGACATCTGTACCACACTCCTCGCCAAGGCTACGGACTCCTACGATAATATCAATCAGACGCTGCCGTGAGGAAAAGAAGCGATCTCCAAACATCTTAAGAGGTAGAGGCAATCCAATTCCAAGCGAAGAATTACTTGGTTACACCTGATTCTTCTGTGCAATCATCTGCGAAACCGTGATAAACTGAAATCCTTTCGAAAGGATTCCATCGAATGTTTGAGGCATTGCATCGACAGTGGGAGCATGCAAATCATGTGCTAAAATGATCGATCCGCTTTCAGTCTTTGAAAGGATTCTGGAGGTGACAACGGAGGGTCCGGGTCTTTTCCAGTCCTGCGGGTCTACTGACCACAAAATTGTAGGGTAATGAAGGTTGGAGTATACCAATTGCCGCTGCCGCGGGCTGAGAGCCCCATAGGGAGGTCTCATTGTTCTAGGCTTAACACCGGTTGCTTTGATGATCGACTGCTCTGTCTTCTCGAGCTCTTTGATGACCTCTCGATCGTCAAGGGTCGTTAACTTCCGATGAGTGTAGGTATGGTTTCCAATCTCGTGCCCTTCAGCCACAATTCGACGGGCAATATGAGGGTAACGATCAACGTTGTTCCCAATGACGAAAAAGGTCGCTCGGATGTTGCGCACACGCAGCATATCTAGGAGTCGTGGGGTGTTCTGAGGATGCGGTCCATCATCAAATGTCATTGCAACGTAAGGGGTTGTTTTGACCCCTGAAGAATAAGAAATCGCCGAGGCCCCGAACTGAGACGGTAAATTCATGTTTGGATTTCTCATTCCTGGTTGAGCGTAACCAGGCGTCTGGTAGTGAGGATTGGCTCCCACTTTTGCTGGATCTGAGCCTCCCAACGACTTTTTGTTCCCCTTTTTGTTTCGGGATGAACATGAGGACAAGGTAATCAATGAACAGCTACCGAGCTTGATAATCTTGCGACGTTTCATGGAATTAGTTAGGAAAACTTAAGGATGGTTGTATAAATCCAGATACTTGTCACGTTTTTAAGGCATCGGAAGTTCGTATTTTCTCAACTTCCTGCTTTGCACGTATCATGCAAAGTCATCGAGGCGCAAAATGTGTTACAGTGTAAGATTAAGTTCAATGATCCGTTTATAACCTAGAGAATTTTCAATCAAATGAGAACCCGTCGCAATTTTTTACAGAGCCTGAGCGCCTCATCAGCCAGTATTCCATTCTTAAGTGGTCTCTCGGTCTTTGGTGGTGAGAATCAGACGATTACCAAAAAGCGCCTCATTTTTATGTTCTCGCCGAATGGAACGGTGCCCGACGACTTCTGGCCCCCCCATGGTGACTTAAGCCAGTCCCCTATTCTCGCTCCCCTCGCCTCTTTCCAAAACCAGACCACTGTTTTGAAAGGAATCTCTAACCGGGTCGGTGGAGATGGCGATCGACATATGAG
>JALRJZ010000196.1 GCA_023261045.1 Akkermansiaceae bacterium | reverse complement strand
ATTCATTCCCCTTCCCGAAAGATGATGGAGGTCGGGCGCGATGTCATGGTCGGCCTTGGCCTCGGCATCGAGAAAAACGCCGGGGCCGCGACATCCGCGATGGATGCGGCGGGCAAGGATGGGACGATCCGCAATATTCTTTCTGGGGTCAATCCACTCGGAGTCGCTGTTCATTCTTTCAAGCAGCCTTCAACCAGAGAAATTGATCATGACTTTTTGTGGAGGACAATGGAGTGCCTCCCACGCAGGGGCAATATCTCTGTCTTTAATCGCTCTTACTACGAAGAGGTCTTGGTAGTCAAAGTGCACCCAGAAATTCTAAAAAACCATCAGCGGGTTCCTAAGCAACACCATCAAAATGTTTGGGAAGGACGTTATTCCTCGATTCGCCAACACGAAGAGCATCTCACGAGAAATGGGACTCGAGTTTTGAAGTTTTTTCTCAATGTGAGTAAAGACGAACAATTAGCGAGGTTTGTATCGCGGATCGATGAGCCTGAAAAGAATTGGAAGTTTAGTGAAGCTGACATCGAGGAAAGAAAACATTGGGATGACTATCAATTAGCTTATGAGGAGGCGATTCGTGAAACTTCAAGTCAGGACGCTCCCTGGTATGTCATCCCGGCTGATGATAAGCGCAACTTACGCCTTTTGGTGGCTCAGGCTATTGCTGATGAGATGAGGTTGTTGGATCTTTCCTATCCTGTCGTGACAGATGCGCGCAGGGCAGAACTTTCAGAGATTCGAGTGAGTTTGGTCGGTGAGCCCACGCCTCTGGATTGTCGAGTGTCCGATTAGTCGGTTTCTTGACGAGGACTTCGGCTAAAGAGGCGATCGAGAGCGACAGCGGGGGCCACGCCCTGGTAAAGCATGGCATAGACGACGTCTAAGATCGGAGTTCTTGCTTGGACGCGGCGTGCTGCTTCATAAATGGATCGAGTGTTTGGCACGCCTTCAGCAACCATTCCAAGAGCATTGACGGCTTCTTGAAGGGTTTCTCCTCTGCCTAATGCGAGGCCAACCTTATGGTTTCTTGAATGTTCAGAAAAGCAAGTGGCAAGAAGGTCTCCTAGTCCTGATAGTCCTGCGAAGGTTTCTGTTTGCCCACCAAGAGCTGAGCCTAACCGGGTCATTTCAGCGAGGGCGCGAGTCACAAGGGCAGAGATGGCGTTGTCACCAAGCTTGAGGCCTACGGCGACTCCGGCAGCGATTGCGAAAACATTTTTGATAGCCCCTCCGAGTTCGATTCCAGCGATGTCTTGGTTGGTATAAGAGCGGAATCGATCGTTCGAAAAGATTTCTTGAAGAGATTGGCCAAGGTTGAGATCCGCACATCCAATGGTGGCAGCTGCGGGAAGCCCAATGGCGATTTCCTCCGCATGATTCGGCCCTGAAAGAACAGCGATGGGGTTTGACGGAAAGGATTCAGAGATGATTTGGGACATCCGACTGCCCGTTTCTAGTTCGATTCCTTTTGAGCATGAAACCAGTACAGCCGCAGGATCAATTTGGTAAGATTGAAGTCTCTTTGCGGTCTCTCGCATTGCGAAGGTTGGTACCACGACGAGAATAAGATCGGCTTGTGAAACCACAGAAAGCTCACTGGTAGCAATGAGGTTGTCGGGAAGCTCGACGTTAGGAAGATATTGTGCGTTTCTTCTCGCCTGCTGAATCTGGAGTGCAGCACTTTCACTACGGCTGATCAAATGAACTTGAGGGCACTTGCTGCTTAAAAAAAGAGAAAGTGCGGTTCCCCAAGATCCGCTCCCGATGATGACGGGGTGCTGAAATTCTTTAATCACGAATGATTACCTCCTTCTTTCTTTTGGCCGATTTTGTTCTCAGTTCCATTGCGGAGACGGGTGATGTTGCTCCGGTGTTTCCAAACTGCGAGAGTCCCAGCAACCAGGGAGAAGACAAAGAGAGGTTGGTTCCAAGTGCCATCGGCAATCTTACCATGGTGGTAAGAGCCCCAGAGAGTAAGAATGGGAAGGGCAATGGCCGTCGAGATGCTTCCAACAGAGACGTATTTAGTCACTTTCGTGACCACAATGAAAATGACGATGAGGAGACCCAGGGCGACAGGTGGCATGATTCCTCCGATTGCTCCAGCCGTAGTGGCGATTCCCTTGCCCCCTTTAAAGCCAATCCAAGGAGAGTAGTTATGCCCCAGAATGGAGGCCAGGGCAGTGACCACTTCAATGAGCTGGCCTGTGAATTGATCGGGAGTTAGTGCAACGGCTGCGTAGACAGGGATAAATCCTTTGAGGGCATCTAAGATTAAGCAAAAGATCCCCGTCTTTTTTCCAACGGTTCGAAAGACATTTGTTGCTCCAATGTTTCCTGATCCATGTTTGCGGATATCGATGCCATGGAGCTTTCCGAGAAGAAGCCCAAAAGGGATTGATCCTAGAAGGAAGGCGCAGAGGGGAATAAGCCAGATCATTGCAAATCTGATTTAGTTGTCGGAAGGCGCTCTTCTGATCGATTGAATGATTACCGGCTCTTTGGGGACGTCGTTAAAAGGGCTGGAATTGTAGCGTCCATTCGGGAGGAGTGAAAGGGCCATGCTGGTGCCGGTGGGAACTTCTTTAATGGCATCCACAACTTCCATTCCTTCGGTGACTTCTCCAAAGACAGTATAGCCACCCATGCTTGGGTAATCTAAATTGTTATTGTCTTGGACATTGATGAAGAATTGAGCGGTGGCACTGTTAGGGTCATTTGTTCGAGCCATGGACAGTGTCCCGCGTTGATTCGATTTGCTCTTCGAGCTTTCGTTCGTGATGCCTTCTCCCGTCTCTTTTTCTTTAGGAAATTGACCACTCATCTCAAAGCCTCCTCCTTGGATCATAAAGTTCGAGATGACTCGGTGAAAGATGGTGCCATCGTAGTGCTTTTGATCGACGTAAGATAAAAAATTCTCAACAGTGATGGGTGCTGAAGAATGGTGAAGCTTCGCTCTGATTGTTCCCAAGCTGGTTTCAATGATGACCTCGCTGCTCGTCGATGCAGATTCTTGAGACTCTGATGTAGGGTCAGAATTGGTGGAGGATTGCTTTGTGTTTTCTTTGCATGCGACAAAAAACAATGAGCTTAGTAAAACTGGGATAATTTTCATGGTTTGCAGGTTAGGTGAGATTATTTGAGGCGCTTGGCTGATTGAATGATCACGGGATCTTTTGGAACATCCGCCATGCCCGCTTTGCGATCGGTAGGGATCTTTCGAATTCGATCGATGATTTCCATGCCCTTAGTGACCTTTCCAAAAGTTGCATAACCTTCTCTGCCAGGGCCCTCTTGGAAATCGAGGAAGGGATTATTGACAACATTAATGAAGAACTGTGCAGTGGCACTATTGGGATCGCTTGTGCGGGCCATTGCGATGGTGCCAATGCTGTTACTTCCCGTTTGTTTGCTCTCATTTTGGATTGGAGGGTCAGTGGGCTTCTTGCGGTAGTCGATACCAAATCCTCCACCCTGGATCATAAAATCACGAATCACTCGGTGGAAAATCGTCCCATCGTAAAAGCCTTGATCAACATATTTTAAAAAGTTTTCGTCGGTTTTTGGGGCGCGTTTCGAGTCTAGTTGAAGATGAATTTCACCTTCAATCCTCTGAAACTTCACCGAAAGAACCACTGTCACTTCCTTGGTTTGCGTCGTTTGATTCGCTTCCTTTTTTTGAGGAGATGCTTTTTCTTGAGAAAACAAGGGCGATAAGCACGCGCAGATCATGAGGATGGGCGTAAGGAGCTTTTTCATGAAGGGAGATTAGGTGGCTGTTAATGTGCTTGCAACCAGTTCTTGCCGGTTCCGAGGTCAATTTTTACTGGAACTTGATTGGGAAGAACGAGCGCGTTTTCCATGGCTTCAGTGATGAGAGGGAGCAAGTGTGCTTCTTCGCTTTCATGGAGGTCAAAAAGGAGTTCATCATGGACCTGGAGAATCATTTTGCTCTTTCTCCCCTCCAAGATTTTGTGGATACGCACCATCGCGATTTTGATCATGTCAGCCGCTGTTCCTTGAATAGGGCTGTTAATAGCGGCTCTTTCTGCGTTGGCTCGGACCGTTGCATTTCCCGAGTTGATTTCTTTGAAATACCTTCTCCGGCCACTGAGGGTTTGTGCATATCCATCCTTGCGGACCGATTCGACAACTTCCTCCATAAATTCGGCGATTGCGGGGTATTGTTCAAAGTAGCTTTTGATCACCTCGGACGCTTCGGAACGAGGAATATTGAGTCGTTGAGAGAGCCCAAATGCTGAAATCCCATAAATGATTCCAAAATTGACCATTTTGGCAGTTCGGCGCATTTCAGGAAGAACCTCTGAAGGGGCAATACCGTAGACTTTCGCGGCGGTAGAGGTATGAATATCGTGGTTGTTCTGGAAAGCCTCAATCATAGCAGGATCGCCAGAGAGTGCAGCCATCACCCGGAGTTCAATTTGTGAATAATCAGCAGCAAGCAAAAGAAAGCCATCAGCACGCGCGGTAAAGGCTCGGCGGAGCTCTTTGCCCATTTCAGAGCGAACGGGAATGTTCTGGAGATTCGGATCGCTTGAGGCGAGTCGACCAGTTGAAGTGAGAAGCTGGTGGAAATGGGTGTGGATTCTTTGGGAGTGGGGGGCACGGTGATTTGGGAGAGCATCAACGTAGGTTGATTTGAGCTTTGAGGCCTCCCGATATTTTAAGATATTGGCGACAATTGGATGTTTTGGAGCGAGGGCGGCGAGAGTTTGTTCATCGGTTTTGAATT
>JALRJZ010000195.1 GCA_023261045.1 Akkermansiaceae bacterium | reverse complement strand
AGCTGCTGGATACACCGTGGGTTCCGGCTATACCGCTGTCAAAGATCCGCAAAAGGCAAAGTTTATCTATCGCGATTCCCTCTGGGGTGGAGCTGATTTGTTAGGCTTGGGGGTGGCGTCATTTTCTCATGCTGCGGGGGTGCATTATCAGAACTTAACCGAGATTGATGACTACACGAAGGCGATTGAAGCCGGTCAGATGCCCACAAAGCGTAGCTTTAAGACAACTGATGAGCAGAGAATGATCCGTGAGTTTATTTTACGGATGAAACTCGGGCGTGTTCATGCTGGCCACTTTCAGGTGAAATACGGAGTTGATGTCCTCGCTCGTTGGGAAAAGGAGCTCGCAGAGCTTTCGGAAGAAAAATTGCTCCAAGTTCAGGGAGGGGAAATTGTCCTCGAGCGCGATGGTCTGCTCTGTGTTGATAATATTCTTCACGATTTCTTCCTTCCAGAGCATCGCACAAGTCGCATCGTCTAATGTCTGAAACGACTGATCAGATCAGTGAACTCCTTTGTTGGGGGAGGCTCGAAGGGGTTCAGTTTGAGTGGATTGAAGCTCAGAGTCTTCCTGAGCCGTATCGCGGGCTCTTGTCTCACGAGCGGGATATGACTTCTACCCTGTCGAACTTTTATGGAGGTCAGGTGGAATTAAGCGTGCTGGGTTCTGAAAAAATTGGTGAGAATTATCGCCGGGAGGTTCTTCTCTCAGTGACGGGTAGGGCCGTCGAGTATGGTGTGATTCTCGTGTCATTGGCGAGTTTCCCGAAAGCCCTTCAAGAGCAAATCTTAGAAGAAAAAATGCCCCTTGGAGCGATTCTAAATTCTGCGGGACATCCTTATGTGAGCGCACCCCGTGGGTTTCTTAAGTTTTCCATGTCGAACTGGACCTCGGAAATATTTGCATCTGCCAGTAGCGCTTCTCTCTATGGGCGCTATAATACTCTCGCAAATCTCGACGGATCCATTCTGGCGAGAATTTTGGAAATCTTACCCTCTGCGGAACAATGAATGTGAATGTATCCTACGATTGTGACGTCATTATCATCGGGGCTGGCCCTGCAGGAACGACCGCGGCGACGATTCTTGCTGAGGAAAAGGGTCTTAAAGTCATCGTTCTAGAAAAAGAGTTTTTCCCGCGATATCATGTTGGTGAATCTCTCATCCCTCATTGCTGGGATACCCTAGATCGGATTGGGATGACTGAGCGGCTCAATGCGAAGGGCTTCCAATGTAAGCAGAGCGTTCAATTTGTGAACCCCGACGGAGAGTTGTCAGCTCCATTTTATTTTTCCCAGCACACCGATCACCCTCGAGCCAAGACCTGGCAGGTCGAGAGGGAGGAATTTGATCAAATGATGATGGAGAGGGCTCGGGAAGCAGGAGCGGAGGTCCGGGAAGGAGTGAAGGTGTTGGATTTTTTAGAGGAGGATGGAATCATTCAAGGGGTGAGGGCTCAAGATCATGAGGGAGTGACTTTCGAGCTGAGAGCGCCGGTAACGATGGATGCCTCCGGGCGAGACGCTCTCTTTCAGCGAAAGAAAAAATGGCGCAAGAGAGATCCTAAGCTCAACAAGATTGCTATTTGGACTCTCTACCGCGGAGCCAAAAGGGATCCGGGCATTGATGAGGGGGCAACGACTGTGGCCTACGTGAAAGAGAAGGGATGGTTTTGGAATATCCCCCTCAGGGATGACATTGTCTCGACAGGCATTGTTGCTGAGCGGGATTATCTCTACCGCGACGGGAGAGATCTGAAAGAGATTTACGAAAGAGAGATTAAGAATAACAAATGGGTTGAAGAGCATTTGTCTGAGGGTGAACAATTCGGAGAGTATTGGGTTGCTGGGGAGTATTCCTATCGGGCAGAAAATTGTGCGACCGATGGGCTTGTGCTCATTGGAGACGCCTTTGCTTTCTTAGATCCGGTTTTTTCATCCGGAGTTTACCTCGCCTTGACGACTGGTGCAATGGGGGCCGATGCAGTCGCCAAAGCTCTTGAAGAGAATGATGTCAGCGGTGAGCAGTTTCGCCACTACGGTGAAAGGGTGTGTCGTGGAATTGAATGGATGAGGAAGTTAGTCTATGCTTTTTACGATGATGATTTTAGCTTCAAAGACGTCGTCATGAAATATGCGGAGGTTCGTCGTGATTTAACGGATTGTTTGATCGGGGATTTAATGGATCGTGACTATACAGAGCTTTTCGATCGTGTGGGTCGTTTTGCGAAGCTCCCTGATGATTTGGCCCATGGGCGGACGGTGCAGAGCCGACAAGTCCAATCGGTTTCTTGATGAAGATTACCCTCTTAACGGCTGGCACCGGAAGTTACTATTGCGGGGCCTGCATGCGGGACAATGCTCTGGTCAAAGGGCTCCGATCCCTTGGTCATGATGCTCATCTTGTTCCGATGTATCTCCCCTTGCAGCTCGATGAGGCGAGAGTCGATGGACAGACACCTGTCTTTTTTGGAGGGCTGAATGTTTATTTGCAGCAAAAGTTTCGCCTGTTTCGCAAGCTCCCTCGATGGGTTGATCGCTTTTTCAACGCTCAAGGTTTGCTTCGCGCATTGGCCAAGAGAAGTCACATGACTTCCGCACGAGAGCAGGGGGAGATGACCTACCAAATGCTTTGTTTTGAGGACAGTCACCTCGACAAAGAATTGGATAAACTCGTGGATTGGCTTGAGAAGGATGGAGCGCCAGAGGTTGTTGTTCTCTCCAATGCGCTGTTGGTCGGCTTGGCGAAGCCTCTGAAGGCGCGCTTAGGTTCGTCAGTTTCGGTCGCATGTACTTTCCAAGGAGAGGATTCCTTTCTTGATGGTTTACCCGAGCCTTGGAAATCAAAAGCATGGAGCGAAATGAGTGCGAGGCTGCATGATGCTGATGTGGTCGTCTCTCCAAGTCGATTTTACTCGCAGTTGATGAAGGAGAGAACGGGAGTCGATTCTGTGGTGATCCCAAATGGAGTTGATC
Organism: Akkermansiaceae bacterium; assembly: GCA_023261045.1. Taxonomy (GTDB): domain Bacteria; phylum Verrucomicrobiota; class Verrucomicrobiia; order Verrucomicrobiales; family Akkermansiaceae; genus SW10. The sequence goes on along the minus strand of JALRJZ010000195.1, from coordinate 1,884 downwards.
TGAGTGGGTATCGTGCGGGGGCTGCCGAGGGTAAGATTGGTTACCTAGCGCGGATGTGTCACTCGAAGGGCCTGGGGTTGTTGGTGGATGCGTTTATTGAGATGAACCATCCAAGTGCACATCTCGCCATTGCGGGCACGATGGGAGGTGGAGATGATCAATACGTCGAGGGATTGAAAAACAAGTTAGAGCAAGCAGGATTGGGGGAGAGGGTTCAATGGCTTCCTGATCTCGATCGAGAGGCGAAGGCTCAGTTTTTGAGTGAGCTTGCGGTGTTTTGCGTTCCCGTGCAGTATCCAGAGGCCTTTGGGCTTTACCTGATAGAAGCGATGGCCTGTGGAGTTCCGGTGGTGATGCCCAACGCGTCTGCCTTCCCTGAAATTGTCGAAGGTGCCGGGTGTGGGTTTCTTGTTGAGGAGGGGAGTGTGCAAGCGCTCGCGAAGGGCTTGGAGGAGCTTTTTGATCATCCGGAGCGCCGCGCTATCGGAGAAAAAGGTAGGCTCGCGGTCGAAGACCGGTATCATGTTGGAGCCATGGCGAAGCAGTTTGAAATGTTGTTTAAAGAGGAGGGTTCAAAATGAGCCAAGTGTTTGAATGGTCTCGTCTTGTCGATTTTTATGAAACCGATCTCGCTGGGATCGTTCATTTTTCGAATTTTTACCGTTGGATGGAATCGGCCGAGCATGCCTATGCTCGCAGCCTTGGCTTAGAGATTCATGACCTCAAGATTGGTTGGCCAAGAGTTCATGCTTCCGCAGATTTTAAAAAGCCGGTGAAGTTTGGGGACCTTGTTAGGGTGCGCGTTTCCATTGCTGAAATCCGCCGCCGATCGATTCGCTTTTGTTTTGAGATTTTGGTGAATCAGAGCGAAGACATCTGCGCAATAGGTGAGATGACTTCGGCATGTGTTGATCTGGAAACGATGAGAGCTGTCGAGATTCCCAGTGAGCTGCGTGCGAAGCTCGAAGGTTTATCGTGAGAGAGATCGAAGAACTTGGAACCTTCGTTCGAGTTTGGTTTACCCTCCGATTTGAAGCGTGGCCCTCTTGTTGAGAGCGCGCAAGAGTAGGAATCGCTTTCTTTTCTAAGCGAGCCCAACAATAGAGATCGCCATCGGACCGGTGATCGTTCATGCTCTAGCCACTTAGATCGATGACTTCGCAAAAATCCATGAATTGGTTAATGTTTTCTCTCATGACGGTGGCCTTTTGGGGGCTTTATGGAATTTTCCTGCACAATGGTGCAATGGGTATGAAGGATCCTCAATTTGGGCGTTACAAGGCTTTCCTTGTTGTTGGAATCGCCTACTTCCTTGTTGCGGTCCTCGCTCCTCTCGCGTTGCTTAAGTTTTCGGGTGCGAGCTTAAATATGCCGGCAAAGGGATTTTGGTGGGCCCTCATCGCAGGGGTGGTTGGAGCCGTTGGTGCACTTGGGGTTTTGTTGGCATTTGGAGCTGGAGGGAAGCCTTCAGCGGTGATGTCGATTATCTTCGCGGGTGCACCGATTGTGAATGCCGTAGTGGCTCTCGCGATCCATCCACCTGAGGGGGGATTTGGTGCTTTGAGATGGCAGTTCTTTTTAGGCATTGCCCTTGCAGCCCTTGGTGGATGCCTCGTCACGATGTATAAAGATCCGAAGCCAGTCGCAGCTAAGATCAGTGTTGAGCAATAGACGGTCATCACTGGCTTTTCTCTCAGAGACTCAATTAGTTAAGACTTATTAACAAAATTGAGTTCTCCGTGATCAGATTGTGATCATTTTTTGGAAAGATTTTCCTTATAGGTATGAGGATTTCTCTAGAGCAGTGATCTTTTTTCAAAAATCTATCTTTAAAAAGATTGACGTGAGAGCTGAAAACATTAGGGTTGCCCCCGCAGCCGCTGC
>JALRJZ010000194.1 GCA_023261045.1 Akkermansiaceae bacterium | reverse complement strand
ATGAGGAACGTTTTTGATGTCGGTAACCTGGGCTTTTTTCGACTGCCAATAGCCTCCGGTTGAGAGATTTTTCTGCGATTTCTTGGAGGTTGGGGTCGACCGTTGTTTGAATAATGAGCCCTCCATCACGAATGTTTTCTTCTTCGAGGATTCGGTCCAGATCACGGCGGATGGCATCGAGGGCGTAGCTTCCCGAAAGAAAGTTTTTGTTCGATGAAGCGACTTGGATGGGTTCGCTTCGAGCTTGCTCTGCTTCATTCTGGGTAATGAAATTGTGCTCTAACATTTTCGAGAGAACCCAATCCCGCTGGATTCTTGAGCTTTCTAGATTCTTGAAGGGGTTAAAGCGGTTAGGAGCTCTGATGATTCCAGAAAGGAGGGCCGACTCCGAAAGGGAGAGGCTTTTGGCTGGTTTGCCAAAGTAAGTCATGGCTGCGACCTCAATTCCGCGGATTGAACCACCCCAGAAAATCCGATTCATGTAGTGTTCTAAAATCTCATTCTTTTCGAAGGTTTCTTCGATGCGGAAAGCGATAAAAGTTTCTAAGATTTTGCGGTGGACTCCTTGGAAAATTGTTTCTCCCGGTTTTTTTAAAGTGAAGCTATTGCGCGCAAGCTGCATTGTAATCGTGCCGCCTCCCTCGAGTTTCCCGCGAGTAAGTGCTCGAAAGATGACGCGAGCGAAGGCTCGATAATCGACTGCTCCGTGGCTGCGGAAGCGAGCATCTTCCTGAGCGATTAACGCGTTGATGAAGTCTGGTGTGACTTCGTTGTAGGTGATTAACCGACGGTTTTTTCCATGAAGGTAACCGATTTCTTTGCCTTGAGAGTTTTTAAGAATATTGCCCTTACAATCAAGAATCTCAATTCGAGCGGGCATTATTCTGACATTTTTAAGATCATAGGTGCATGCCAATCCATAATAGACGATGGAGGTCGCAACCGCGGTGAGCAAGCCGACAATCAAGAGGAAACAACTGATGCGAGTGGGCCACTTGAGCCAAAAAGGAAAGCGCTTCGTTAGCCAGCAGGTGAGCGTAAAAGGCAGCAGAAAGAAAGAACGCGCTTGAAAGGTGGATTTTGGTTCTTCTGAGGCTTTTTCTGTCTTTGTCGTTGCCTTGATTGGGGCTGGTTTTCCCACTGCCATTTTCTTTTCACGGAGAGCTTACTGAGACTGAAGCGAACTCCAAGGACTCATTTTTTTAATCAAGCGCGGTTGAATTTTTTTGAAACAAAGTGACTCTAACTTGTCGATATTTGAGTGAAATCCAATGAAAAGGTGCTTTGTGAGTTTTTTTGTAGCGTTGACCGCCTTCGCTCGGGCCGAAGTGGGACAAGTTGGGAGTCTTGCAGACTTACGTTCGCTTGAGACGCAAGTGACATCAGTGGTGGAATCCTGCACCGACTGCACGATCTCGCTGGTCTCTCCGCAATCTGGCGCTTCAGGAAGTGGCGTGATTGTTTCCTCAGAGGGGTTAATTCTCACTGCTGCCCATGTGATTGAGGGAAGTCGGGAAATGACGGTGATCTTTCCGAGCGGTCGGCAGGAAAAGGCCAAGGTTTTAGGTGCGAATTACAATCGGGATGCCGCAATGGCTCAACTGCTTGGAGAAGGGCCGTGGCCTTTTGCGAAAGTTGCGCCTTCTGATAGCCTTGAGGTCGCAGACTACGTTGTCGCGATGGGGCATCCGAAGGGCTATGATCCTACTCGAAGACCTCCAGTTCGCTTCGGTAGAATCATGGCGAAAGGCGAGCTTGATTTTATGACAACGGATTGCACCCTAATTGGTGGTGATAGTGGGGGGCCTTTGTTTGATTTAGAGGGAAGAGTGGTTGGAATTCATTCAAATATCGGTTCGGATCGACAGGTCAATAATCATGCCGGCCTGAGTGGATTTCAAAAATGTTGGAAGAAATTGCGGGCTGGAGATTCGTGGGGAAGCTTAGTTGGTTCGCAGCGGGATCCCAATCGCCCAGTCCTTGGGGTCATCTTAGAGAAAACCGCCGAGGGGATGTTGGTTAAAGAGGCTCCCGATGGAAGTCCCGCATTGGAGGCCGGTATCGTTGCAGGAGATCTCATTATTGAGGTTGCTTCTCGCAAGGTGGTTGATCCCGAAAACCTCGTGAATCTCTTTGTCGACTTTGAACCCGGTGAGAAGGTGGCTGTGGTTATCCTTCGTGAGGGGCAGGAACAGAAATTGTCAGTCACCTTAGGGCGGCTTTCAGAAGTTTACCGGAGCTATCGGCGTTAGAATTTGATACCTTTATGAAATTTACTTTGTTTTCAAATGCCTTAATGGCAGTGGCCCTCTGTGGGACGAGCTTGAAAGCGCAGCAGGATCCTCTGGCTCAAGAGAAAACGGATCGACAAGCCCAAGAGATCTTTAAGGCTCTCAGGGCTGTCGGTTTTGAGGCGAAGGATGTCGTTTTTCCTCTTTATTCGCAAAGGGTAAAACTCGGATACGGTGTTTCGGTGGGTGAGGATAAAGTCTTAGCCAAAGCCAGTGAACTGATGGTGAATTCTGCTGTTTACCTTGTTGATAAAAAAGAGCAGGCCCTTCGCGCGACGATCGAAGGGGTGTATCCGCAGCATGATTTAGCCCTTTTGAAAGTCTCTGGGTTGGGCGCAAAAGCGGCGCGGTGGGCTGATGCGACAAGCTTGCCTGAGGGAGCTTTTTTAGCGGCAATTCGCCCAGATGGAGAGGCTCAGGCGATGGGTGTGTTGAGTGTGCAGGAACGGAGTTTGAAGGTCGAAGATCAGGGGTTTTTAGGGATTTCGATGGACCCCAGATCATTCGGTCAGGGGGTCAGAGTTGAATCGGTCGTCGAAGGTTCGGCGGCAGATGAAGCCGGGATCAAAGCTGGCGATCTGATTACTGAGATCGAGGCTCAGAAAGTGAAGGGTTTCTTTGAAGTGTCAAATCGTCTGCGACGTTTCAAAAAGGGAGAAAAGCCTGATATTAAGTTGATGCGCAAAGGGCGCGAGATCTCGGTGAGGCCTGTTCTTCAAGGTCGCGAAATACCAGAACAAGATTCTCGGCGACTCGAGCAGATGGACAGGATGAGTGGAACTCGCAGTGTCGTTCGAAGTGATTTTGGAAATGTGCTCCAGTCGGATATGGAACTTGAAGCGAGTGATTCCGGACTTCCAGTCGTGGATTTGGAAGGTCGCATTGTTGGCTTTGTGATTGCTCGCCAGGGTCGGATTAGTACCCTCATTCTTCCAGGAGACGATCTTGCAAAAATCCTGAAAAGTGAGCCTGAAGAAGTGACTGATCAGGGGCGGCAAGTTCGCAGGAGTCGTTCAGCTTTTGGGGGGCAGCCACGGCGCCGAGATTCGATGCAGCGAGAGCTCGAGGAAATGATGAGAATGATGCAGCGACTCCAGAGCGAACTCAATCGAGAATAACAAATCCTTATTCTTGGTTGAGCTCAAATTGCTCGCGCCAGTAGTCCAGTCGCTCTTTGACTCTCTTCTCCATTCCGTTTGAGGTGGGGGTGTAATAAGTCCTTCCCTCCGGTAAATAGGCTTGGGGGATGTAATTGCCCTCGTAGTCATGAGAGTAGAGGTAATTCATTGCCGCTTGTTGTGTTCCCGAGGCTTGCGCGAGTTTTTTTCGAAACTTCGTTCGAAGATGTGGCGGGACTTCAAGCGTTTGTCCATTGCGGACATCGTTTTCAGCAGCACCTAGGGCGGCGTATGCCGAATTTGATTTGGGAGAAGTAGCTAAATGAACAGTGGCATGTGCAAGGGGGATTCTTCCTTCAGGCATTCCGATGACTTCTAGGGCTTGCTGAGCTGCGAGAGCAGTTTGAAGGGCTGTGGAATCGGCAAGACCAATGTCCTCGGAGGCCGAGATGATGAGCCGCCTTGCGATGAATCTGGGGTCTTCGCCGGCATGGAGCATTTTCGCCAACCAGTAGAGAGCGGCGTCTGGATCTGATCCACGGATTGACTTGATGTAAGCCGAGATGGTGTCGTAATGAGCATCACCATCAGAATCATAGAGAACCGCCTTTTGTTGGATTGACTCTTCGGCAATAGGAAGGTCGATGATGATTCTTCCGTGAGTTGGTGGAGTAGTGAGGACGGCAAGTTCCAGAGCGCTGAGAGCTTTTCGAGCATCGCCATCGGCTTTTTGGGCAAGATGAATCAAGGCTTCTTGGCTTGCCTCAAGATTGAGCTTTCCGAAACCTTTTTCCGGATCCTCAAGAGCCCTTTGGAGGACGGTGACAAGGTCCTCAGACTTGATCGGTTCAAGTTGAAAGATCTGGGAACGGGAAACGAGGGGGGAGTTGACGTAAAAATAGGGGTTGTGTGTCGTCGCACCGATAAAGCGCACGGTCCCCTTTTCGAGGTGAGGAAGCAGAGTGTCTTGCTGGGCTTTGTTGAAGCGGTGAATTTCATCGATGAAAAGGACAGTGGTCTCGCCTCGTAATGTTTGAAAGGTTCTCGCGGCTTCAATTTTCGATCGAATTTCAGCCACATTCGATTCGACACCGTTTAGCGATTCGAAGCGAGAGCCAGTGCTTTGAGCAATTACGCTGGCGAGGGTGGTTTTTCCAGTTCCGGGGGGGCCGTAGAAGATAAGAGACGTAAAGCGGTCTGCTTCGATTGCTCGGCGCAACAATTTCCCAGGCGCTAACAGGTGCTCTTGACCCGCAATTTCCTCAAGATTTTGAGGTCTCATTCGGGCCGCAAGAGGCTCGCCTTCAGCGGCAGAGGGCTTTTGCGATGAGCCCTCATCAGTGATTAACAGCGAGTCCATGAGTAACTCTTAGCTTTCAATCTTAGGGGATTCCACGGAAATCTTTTCAAGATCGCTCTGAAGTTGCGATTTCTAGAGTTTTTTAAAGCACACCCTCTA
>JALRJZ010000193.1 GCA_023261045.1 Akkermansiaceae bacterium | reverse complement strand
TCATCATGGTCGATGACATGGGATTTTCGGATCTCGGCTGCTATGGCGGAGAAATCAAAACACCCCACATCGATGCGCTTGCCGCCCATGGTGTCCGTTTCTCTCAATTCACCAATGGGGCTCGCTGCTGCCCCACTCGGGCCTCACTCCTAACCGGTCTCTATCCTCACCAGACTGGGATCGGACACATGACCAACTCCCCCACAAAGCAACGCCCCTTAAAACCTGCAGCCTATCAAGGATTCCTCAATGACCGGTGTGCTACACTTGGCGAGCTCCTTCGCCCCGCCGGCTACCGCACTCTCATGACAGGCAAATGGCATTTGGGCATTCATGATCAGAGTCGCTGGCCGCTTCAAAGAGGGTTTGATCGTTTTTATGGATGTCTCGCGGGCGCCGCTCGCTATTTTGACCCTGAGCACCCTCGGGGTATCACTCTCAACAACACTCCGATCAAGAATCCACCATCAACAACAGATCAAAGCTACTACACCACGGATGCTTTCACGGATTACGCCATCGACTTTTTGAGTGAGAAAACGAGCCATCCTTGGTTTCTCTACCTGGCTTACAATGCTCCACACTGGCCGCTGCAAGCCTTTGAGGAGGACATTGCTAAATATCGCAACAAATATAAGATCGGGTGGGATAAACTACGTGAGCAACGTTATGCACGGCAAATTGAACTGGGATTAATCAAAAAGAATTGGAAACTCACTCCTCGACCCAACGTGGTGCCAGCGTGGGATTCGCTCAGCGAAGAAAAACAGGATGAGATGGATCTTAAAATGGCAGTTTACGCCGCCATGGTAGACCGGGTGGATCAAAACATTGGAAAGCTCATCAGTTTCCTAAAGAGAAAAAACCTCTTCGACAATACGCTCATTCTCTTTCTCTCCGATAATGGCGCATGCCATGAAGGTGGCGTGTTAGGTCGCGGTGAATTCTACAAAACCGAACGTCGAAATCAGGAAGACTCCAATTCATATGGCGAGGCTTGGGCGAACGTCGGAAGCACGCCATTTCGACTCTACAAAAGCAACGCCCATCAAGGAGGATCTGCCACGCCCTTGATCGCACATTGGCCCCGTGGAATTACCCCACAAGCCAACTGGCAGCAAACCCCTGCCCACATCACGGACCTTGTTCCAACCATTCTCGAAGTCGCCGGTGCCCAATACCCTCATCAAATTAATGGGAAAGAACTTCTCTCCCTTCATGGGAAAAGCCTTCTCCCCGCTTTTTGCGGCGAGCAAATCCTGCGCGAGCGCCCCTTCTTTTTAGAGCACCAAAAAAACGCCTTTGTTCGAGATGGAAAATGGAAACTCGTTGGCAAAGGTCATGTTGGCCCCCTCAAAGCAAACGCCCAAAAATGGGAACTTTACGATCTCGATCTTGATCGGACTGAACTCAACAACCTCGCTTCAAAATACCCCGAAAGAGTCAAAAAGATGGCAGCTCAATGGAACCAATGGGCAAAAGAAAATCAGATCCTCCCAAAGAAAAACTCGTAGCTAGTTTTTTAAGTCAATCCAGTTTCTAGAGACCTTGTTTTCACACAAGTGCTGACATCTAGTCGCTCTCGTTGATCATCACCTCATCCACAAAGAGCCATGCTTTGCGACCCTTGGCCTGGTGCCATGAAGGGATGACTCCTAGATTCTTCGCTTTCACGCGCAGATATCTCGCATCCAGCGTTTCAAAAAAAGCGGACACGCCCTTTTTGCATCGGGCTTCTCGTTGAGAGACATCGTGCGACACTCGAGCGACTTCTTGAAAATGAAGCCCATCAGAAGAAGCCTCAACTCGAAGCTCAGTTGGAAGAAAAACCCCAGCACTAACCATCTGGCCGCAAGAGAGAGTAATTCTTTGAATCGCCGTTGTTTTACCAAGGTCAATGAGCGCTGAAAAATCCGCGCCTTCAAATCCAAGCCAATCATGATGCAAATCGGTTTCATCTCCACAGATGCCATCAACGAGTTCGGAAGCTCCCGCTCCAAAATACTGGGAACTTGGCAAAGTCTCAAGATGGACTTTCTTGCCTCGAGCAGCATGCTCGATAAGCTTTAACGAAAAAATCGCCGAAATCATTTGAGCGACCTCTTTTGTTTTCAAATGGGGGTGCGGAGGCATCTCATAAACGTTCCCCCATACCCCTTTTCCACCAGAGCGTATTTTGGCAATGAGAGAATCTCGGGGAGGCTCTTGGTGAGAATACTTTTTCTGAATCATTTCCCAAGAAGGGCCGACCAAGACCCCTTCACTCTGGTGGCATGAAGCGCAGTGATTCTCCTTGAGAAGGCGAGTGCCGGCATGATGAGAATCTAAGCCTCTGAAGGGGCGGGCAGCGAGAACTCGAGGGCCTCTTAATCCCCCATCAATTTCATAGCGAACACGCACTAAACTCCCTCCATTATTTGGAGCCCAACCACCGTTACCGTATTGTAGGATAAAAAGCTCCCCCGAATCACTAAACTTTAAGTTAATCGGGTTTTTGAAACTTCCTTGGGAAAGAAAGGGTTCTATCGAGACCATCTTCTCATTTTCATCAAGCTCCACCACTTTAACCCACCCTCGAGCATAGTCCGCGATAAAGAGGTGATGATCAAACGCCGGTGGCAAGGCCTGATCTCCCTCTGCCTTTTGATTGTAATAATAAACTGGCCCACCAATCGCCGAGGCTCCACCACTTCCTAGAGATGGGAAGAGAGAAGATTGGGGGTGACTATACCAAATAAAAGGCTTTTGGGCAGTCGGCAATTCTCGAACCCCTTTGTTTTCTTCGAGATCGTTGATGGGCTGCTCAGGATCATATTTCCCAGTCACAACCTGCTGGTGAAAATCATAGCTTGGGTAACATTCGTTGGGACCAATAAAAAAAGGCCATCCAAAGAACCCAGCTTTTCTTGCTTGGTTGAACTCATCATACCCAAGAGGAAGCAGGCTCTGTTCAATTTTTTTTAAATCGCCGCAGTAATAATCAGCGGGGCCATTCTCCCCCCAATAGAGATACCCTGTTTGTTGATCGACCGAAATACGAAAAGGATTTCGGCAACCCATCACATAGATTTCCGGGCGAGCTCGAGCAACTCCACGGGCAAATAGATTTCCTGCTGGAATGGTATATCCTCCCTCTTCTTTGGGCTTAATGCGGAGGATTTTCCCATTCAAGACAGAACTATCTGCTGAGGTTCGAGCAGAATAGAGATAACGAGTGTGAAGCTGATTATCTCCACTACTAATGAGCAAGTTCCCATCGGGATCAAACGCAAGCGATCCCGATTCATGGATGCGATCCTGATCACGCAATGCAGGAATCCTCAGAAGAATTTGCTCCGTGTCTTTGCGAAGCATCCCCTTTTCATATCGAAAGCGAGATACGAGATGGTCATGGATGATCGATTCACCTCCCGGCTCAGTGTAAAAAACATAAACCCACTGATTCTTTTTAAAGTGAGGATCCACAGCGATCCCAAGAACTCCCGATTCAACATCCCAACTCCAGCGAGGACCCTGTTTCCTATAGTCCGTTTCAAGATGAGCCGCCACGTGAATCCTGCCCGTTTCAAGGTCAAGCACCTTGATTTTTCCGTGTAACTCAGCAATAAAAACAAGCTGGCCGGTGAGAGCCATTTCCATGGGGTTAGACAAATCGATCGCAACCGTCTCAATTGAAAAATCCTTCGCGGGGGGGAATTTGGCCTCTTGAGTCCTCTGAGGTTCTACCGCAAGGGCAAGTTGTCCCGTCAGAATCACTGCATTGAACAATCTCAACATTCGCATGGGTGACAAAGAGTGAAGAAAAAGTCATAAAAAGACGAGAAGCTTCCTTCATCTTGTAAAATACTCGTGATCAAACCGTTATTAATAGTCCCGTCATTCTTTATGAAACCTCTCCCCTTGCTCGCAACTCTGATGGTCACTTCCGCTTTGGCCAAAGATGCTTACCAGGCCGATGCCGAAGGGTTTCAAAAGATTGCACTCCCTTTTTTGGAAAAACACTGCATCACCTGCCATAATGATGAAAAATCCAAAGGTGAGCTTAACATCGAAAGTGATCTATCTAACAGTTTTTTAGATTACTCCACTGGCGAGCGTTGGGGAGAAATCCTCAATGTCATCAATGGACATGAGATGCCCCCCAAGAAAGAACCGCAACCCGACCCACAAGAAGCGGGAAGATTTGCTGATTGGGTCGCTCAGGAACTGACGCGAGCCGAGCTCTCAACGAAAAACAATCAGATTGTCCTCCGTCGTCTCAACAGAGCTGAATATGCCAATACCATCCGTGATCTCCTGAACATTGAGTTTAATCCCGAATCATTTCCGGAAGACCCTCCTGCTTCCGGCTTTGATAATATTGGTTCAGCCCTCACCCTTTCACCTCTGCATCTGGAGCTTTATTATAACGCCGCTCGTGAAATCATCGATCAGGCCATTGTTACGGGAGATCAGCCTCCAGCCATCAAGTGGCGTTTTAATCCTGAAGAATCCACTCAAGGAGCAGACCGAACCCGCGTCGAACGAGGAGGCCAGAGAATTCTTTTAAATGGAGGTTCAAAAAACAAAATCGAAGACGGCTTCGTTGTTGCTCGGTCAACCTCGTGGGACCGCATTATTGGTTTTCGGGGTTTTAAGCTCCCATTCGCAGGGCAATACATCATCCGCATTCGCGCTTCATCGAGAGTTCCCAGCAGGAATGACGTTCTTGAAATGATGACCCCGATCCTTTCTGAAAGAGAACACCAAGAAGCACAAAAACGAAACCGGGAGGTCAATACCAAGCACCTCGAAGAACAAATCAATCACTTCCGCGTAGACCGGATGTATGATTACGGTCCAGCTCGAATCAGAATTGAAGGGAAGCTCAGCGGGC
>JALRJZ010000192.1 GCA_023261045.1 Akkermansiaceae bacterium | reverse complement strand
TAGCTCCAGACGGTTTCGATGGTGAGATGAGGTTTGTTGGGATGAGCCCAGCGTGAGGTGCCATTAACTCTGAGGCTTGAATCTGAGCAGGAATGGCATCAGAAGACGATTTTTGAACCCAGTCACCAACCGTTTCCATCTTAATGATCTCCGCAGTTGGATCAACCAATGGAGTTCCCTTAAACCAAAACATGTTGGCATATTTTTGTTGGATAGAAAGCCACGGAGAGAAAACTCCAGCTGTAATCGGAAGCCACCTGCCGGCATTCTCGCTCAGCGAAATCCAACTAATTGAGTTTCTTGTTTCGCTTGATCCTTCGACTAAAAAAAATCCCCGCCCAACGACAGGAATTAGCCCATTAATGAGTTTGTCAGCAGCAGGATCGAAAGATTCTCTAATGATCCAATTTCTTCCCAATTCTATCTGAGCATAGACTGCCGATGAGCCATCAGCGGATGTAATAAGAACTCCATCTGGAGCTCCAGGTACGTTTGGGGGGACAGCGAGCATTCTTCCAATTGGAAAAGGTAGATCATTTGAAGTGATGCTCTGATTGACAAATCCGTTCTCTGGGCGGGTAACAATGATCGCGTTTCGGTCTCCAGGGTAGTAGCGAATGATGCATGTTCGGCCATCGCTTCCTCGACAGTTTGAGGCAAGTTTTTCTTCGCGTTGATCTAACGGAGCGGGTGTTGAGCCTAAAAAAGAAAGATCGAAATCAGTGGCATTTGCATTAATCGAAAAGAGGTTATTGACTGTAGAATTTCGAAAGGAGGCAATTGCTCCTTGAAGTCCGGGGGAAGCCAAAATATTCGAAGGTTGTAAATCGTTGACTGGTAAAAAAGAAAGAGTGCGTCCCAGTGGAGTAGGGGGGGATTCAAAATCATTCTCATAGCGTTGAAGGGCTTGGTAGGGGCTGCCATATTGACTTAGTGAGAGCAGTGATGACGAGTCTTTGAGGTTGCGGCGGAGGGGGACTGCGGTGATAGGACCCGGGATCTCAGGTTGAAAAGTCTTTAAGTGATGATCCGAGGTGTTTAAAAGTCGACCGAGGTTTGTGTCAGCTGAGGAAATGAAGGCATACTCTTGATCCTTATTCATAAATCCCGTGCTCAGCCCCGTGACGTTGGGGATCTTAGTCTCAATGATCTGGTTGAGCGTTGGATTGAAGCTTCCGTCAAAGTTCACAATTTGAGCCTGACCTGTATGTTTTTGAACCAAGACGATCGCTGATTCTTGCTCAAGGGGGGCTAGCCATTCCTGGGGCATTTCAAGTGAAGGACCTGCAAGGAGATTGAAGGTCAGGGAAGTTGCGCAGAAGATTGACAGTCGAAGAAAGGCATTCATTGCTTTAGTGTGAGATAAGGTTGGTGGGAATCACGCGGGCGATTTCCCCTCGAAGAGTAAAGTGAACGATCAGGTACTGATAGCTTGCCCCGCGGGAGACGGGAAAAGTGTCTTTGATCCACATTGTTTTCGCTTCGTGAGTTTGGTTGATTCGATAAGATGGAGGGAACTTGAGATAAGAATTGCCACTCGCAGCGAACTGAGGATTACTGACTGTAAAGTTTTCCCCTTGAATTCGTGAAAAGGTTCCAGAACTCGGAACATTGAATACTTCCTTTTCAGTAATGGTGTCGTATGGTTGGAAGAGAAAAAATGGATCTTTAATCCGCAAAACTTGATTTTCGGGATCTGGGTAAAAGGTCATTCGATCGATGAGTGGAGTCACCTGAACAAGATTTGGTCGTGCATTCGGAAATCGGTTAGAAGGGGTTTGATGTCGATAAACAACAAACCTTTGAATCGATTCGGTTTGAGAAGTTGCTGGGCTTCCTACTTGTTTTCGGTAGTGGAAGAGCCACTCGATAGGATTAATCTCTTCTGGAGCAGCGATGCTTTTTGAACCCGCTTCAGCTTGCACGAGCGGACTTGGAATCTTTCCCACAAGGATGGCTCCAGAACACCCTTCTTGTTGCATGAGATCGGGGGGAAGTGCAACCGCATAGAAGGGGCCCTCTTTCTGAGAATAACTTGAGATTTTTTGCTCGATATTTGCTGATCCCGGGAGAGGGCGTGCCGGCCATGATACGAAGGGCTGATTTTTTGCTCCTGGTTCGACATATGAGTCAGTGATGATGTTGGAAAACGCTCCTTGTGCGCGTGAAAAGGCTCCAAGTTCATCCGGGATCATTGGTCCGACGGCCCGAATTGCAAAAAAGAATTGGCGGTCATATGGGACTTTTAGGAGTAAAGAAAACTCGCCTCCTTGGCCGAAATTGCTGGTGAGAGGTGGGGTTTGATAAATATGAAAATTTATCTCTTCTCCATTCGGAATCGTCAGTGTTTCAGTGAGGTTTCCTTGAGGGCTTCTAGTTAAGTCCGGAGAATCAATTGCAGGTGTGTCCCCAAGGGGGTCAGCGATCCACACCTCAAAACGATCAATGCCTACAGGATCGCTAAACCAACTCAGCTGGAATAGACCTTGTTCATCGACAGGTGGTAAGGCAATGGCGTCCGCAAGCAGCGGTATCGGTAGGTTGTCATTAACAATGGTGACACATCCGAGACGGACGAGAGGTGATGCATTTCCATGTTCATCAAATAATTGAGCAAAGAAACAAACTTCAACTCCATTGGTAATCACTGGACCGGATTCTGACCATTCGATATGCAGGGGTAAGGATCCTCCACCGGATTTGTAAATCAATTCAAGCGGTGATGTTTTGCCAACCCGCCGGTAAACTCGAATTTCACGGGTTTCTGGGTTTGTTGTAACGGTTCCGGTAATTCCGCTGATACTTCCATCTACACCGATCGGATAGTGACCAAGGGGAAGTTTTCCGGGGCGAGATGAGACCGGTCTGCAGATTTTTTCTACAGATCCGAGATAGTTTAAAAGGCTAATACTTCCTTTCTCTGCCGAATCCGGGCTGTAAGAAGAGCTTACCCAATCTGAAACGCTTTGATCGTCTAAGCGAATTCTAACGCGCAGGATCTGACCGTCTTCCGGCGTTGTTGGAATGATTACATCACCGTAGTGAGATGTCCCTCTGTAGTGGTAAACTCGACGGAAAATAGGCTGAAAGGAACTATCTTGGTCTGATTGATTTCCGATTTGGATTTCAAATGATTTGATCTTGGAGATGACCCCTCCGTTGATTGGAAGTGTCCGGTGAACCCTGACAATCTTTCCTGAGAAGTCGGAATCGAGCTCGTATTGTTCGAAACCGACTGTTTCCGTTTCTCCACTTTCTAAGTCGGGCTTATAGAAACATCGAGCAATATTGCCTGTCGGCTTGTCTGGTCCAACGCGATCACGAAGCACCCCATAGAGTGCTCCACAATGACCGGAGTAATTCGGAGGGTCACAAGCGACATCATCTACAGCGCGAACGGTATACCAAACCGTTTTGCCCATCATAAAATCGGACTCATTAGTTGCAATTGCTGCTCCCGTATCGGGGCCATTATTGTCCGCGTTGATATAATCAGTGTCTAAATCAGTGAAATCATTATCATCAAAATAAACGGTAGTTTGTCCGGGGATATGGGAAACTTCTCCGATGTAATTAAAATCAGGATCCCCACCGTAGCGTTGCCAATCGGTAGCTGAGTGCCAGCGGTAAACTCGATATTTTTTTGCTGAGTTTTCACGTGGAAGATCGGGAACTTGCCGGATGACCACTCGAAGGTGTTGGGTTCCCGTCTGGGTGTTCACAATAGCTGATGAAAAATCGAAGACATTATCGACAGAGAGAATGGCAGGCTGGGAAGGTGGGAGTCGGTCACACATCGTGATTTCGGTAGGGTCGGAGAGGGGGCCTGGGTGTCCGGCAATATCACGAGCCGCAACATAGTAATAAAAGGTGTCCCCATCTTCGAAAGGATCTAGAGGAGGATTTTTATCGTCAGCATAAAAAAAGACATCGGGTCCGATCGCTAGGTTTCCAGCCTCCGCATCGGTAAAGAGGTCGCTTGCAGCGATCGGTAAGTCATTTACACGCGTGGCATTGGATCGGGCGAGAGCGTGAGCTTCTGTTGTGATAGTGAAGGGGTCAAAACCATCATTGGTCACTGGGACCCGGTAAAGATTGTAGCCGTAGGTTTTGGGAAGTTCTTGTCTTAAATTGACGGGGGTGCTCCAACGCAGCCGGACATTTAAGTGATTTTTTGGAGAATCATTAAGTTGTAAATCGGGATCAACTGAATGTGGAATGGAGTAGGGCCTACCTGGCGCTGGTAAAGAGATTGGCTTTGAAGCGTCGAGTGTCACACGTCCAATCACGCGAAGGTCTGTATTGTTTGGTGAAATCTGACGCACTTCATAAGTTTTTATCGAGGCGTTTGGAACTTCGATAGCGAAGGCATGACCCATTGCCATCATGACGCCAGGATGAGTCCGACCGAGTGAAATCAGTGACTGTAGAATTTCGGGGTTGTTTTTAGCAGTGTTAAGAATCTGCGCGAGTCTCTGAGCAATTTCGAGACTGAGCTCACTTAGGAGAGGTGTGTTGGCAGGGATTGGTGCTGAATACGCCTCAGCATGTAAGGCTTGAATTCGACCTGGCAAGGAGTCTTCGTCGTGGTCAATTTTTGCTCCAAGAATCAGTAGGGCGTGAATGGTTGATGGTGATACCTGAAGAGTTTGAACTCCCAGACGAACGAAAGGATCCTCAGAGTCTGTTGGGCCGTCTTTTGAGTAGACCGCAAAGCGCTTACCATACGTTGTGGCAAAGTCTCCAGGTTGCCATAAAATGTAATGATATGACTTGCTTGATGAAGGCGCCGAATAGGAATTGCCAACTGTGAAAACAAGAGGATCCGGATTTTGAGCAATCAAGATGCTTGAAAAGCTTATCAAGGTAATAAAAAAGTGTGTAAAAATCTTCATG
>JALRJZ010000191.1 GCA_023261045.1 Akkermansiaceae bacterium | reverse complement strand
CGGGGTAGACGAGAAGAACTTCGTTTTCCGAAGAGTCAAATCCGATATCACTGCGAGAAATGTCGTTTGCAATGATCAAGTCGCACTGCTTATTGAGACACTTCTTTCGAGCATTGGTTTCGAGATTCTGAGATTCTGCCGCGAAGCCTACGAGAGTTCCTTGGAAATTCATCACCGAGCGGGTCTCGGCAAGAATGTCTTTGGTTTTGACGAATTGAACTGAGAATTCCGCATCATTCTTTTTGATTTTTTCGGTTGAGTAAGTTGCAGGGCAATAGTCCGCAACCGCAGCCGCAAGAATCGCAATATCGAAACGGTTAATCTGTGAGCTGACTGCTTGATGCATGTCTCGAGCAGTTTCGACAGGTAAAAAATCAACGCCACTGGGTAACTCAAGATGAGTTGGGCCAGAAATCAGTAAAACAGAGTGTCCTCTCTTTGCTGCAGCAGCCGCAAGGGCATAACCCATTTTTCCAGAAGAACGATTGGTGAGATAGCGAACGGGGTCTAGAGGTTCCCTTGTGGGGCCAGCAGTGATCAGAATCTTCATGATCTGGGGCAACTGAGCCACAAACTTGGTAAATAAGAAATCAAATTTGTTTGCCAAGAGAGCAGGGTGCTGATTTCTTTCCGCCGTTCGCGTGCGTGGCGGAATTGGTAGACGCGCATGATTCAGGTTCATGTGGGGGCAACCCCGTGGAGGTTCGATTCCTCTCGCGCGCACCATTTTATCGCTAAAAGTTAGATTTACGGTGAATCAGAAAGCACTCGTTGGCATATTCTCACTCAGGTTTGAGTCCAAATAGCGCTAATTGATTGAAAATGAGACTTTCACGAGGGGGTTGGGTTGCTTTCAAATTGGTCTCGCAAAGGCTCAAAAACACCTCCGATTCACTGAGGTTCGCTTTTGATTGTTAAGAATCTTTAAGGAAATGAGGAAAACTCGATCAAAAATGCCGGTTTCCTCTTGCCAGAGCTAAGAACTCTGATACAGAACCCGTCCCCGCACGATGACATTCCGTCCTTGAGTGGGTCCTTTCATTATTCAAAACCATGGCACGACTTTTCGGCACAGACATCCCTAATGAGAAGCGTATCGAGGCCTCTCTTCCTTATATCTTTGGAATCGGTCGTCCGACTGCTTCTAAGATTCTTGAGCATGCAGGCGTAGATCCCGATATCCGTACTGGTGAGCTCAGCGAGGAGCAGCTCGTCAAGATCGCGACAGTGATTCAAAATGAAGGAATCTTAATCGAAGGTGACCTGCGTCGTGAAAAACAGGCTCAGATGAAGCGCCTTGCTTCGATTAATTGCTACCGTGGAATTCGCCACAAGAGGGGCCTTCCTGTTCGCGGCCAGCGGACAAGCACAAACGCTCGGACTCGCAAGGGTAAGCGTAAGACAGTTGGTGTCGCTAAGTAAGTGAACTCCTTGTCTTAAAAGAGAATTTCATTCCATAAAAAATGGCTGAAGAAGAAAACAAAAATGAGGAGACCGAGGTCGTTTCTGCTGAGGCAGTGACCCCTGCGGAAACTCCAGCCCCTGAGGCGGCTGCTGAAGAAGCAGCTCCAGAAGCTTCTCAAGATGATGCTTCTGTTGAGGGTGAAAGCACCGAAGTTGAAGAAGCTTCGGCACCGAAGGAAGAGAAGAAGCGCGATATTTTCGCGGAGCTTCTCGGTGAAGAGGATCCTGACAAAGTCAAGATTCACAAGTCGAAGAAGAGTAAGAATGTTACGAAGGGTATCGTTCACATTACTGCGACCTTCAACAATACGACGGTTACGGTCACTGATGAGCGTGGAAACACGATCGGATGGTCCTCTTCTGGTAAGATGGGCTTCAAAGGGTCTCGTAAGAGCACCGCATATGCTGCCCAAGTCGTTTCTCAGGATGCTTGCCGTCAGGCCATGTCTCATGGACTAAAAGAGGTTGCAGTGAGAGTAAAGGGGCCGGGCGCTGGACGTGAGTCTGCAGTTCGCGCGGTTCAGGGAGTAGGAATCGAAGTCAACGAAATTCTTGATGTGACACCAATTCCTCACAACGGTTGCCGTCCTAAGAAGGCACGTCGTGTCTAAGTTCTTCAAAACATTTAAAGGAAAGATTAGAATCAATGGCACGTTATACTGGCCCCAAAGATAAAATTAACCGGCGTTTTGGAGTTCCTCTTTTTGGACCTTCGAAGGCTTTAGAGCGTCGTAATTACCCTCCAGGTCCCCATGGTTTGCGCTCGGGACGTAGAAAAAAGTCTGATTACGCGATCGCACTTGGTGAGAAACAAAAGCTCAAGTTCATTTACGGCGTTTTAGAAAAGCAATTCCGTGGATATTATGCAGAGGCATCTCGCCGCCGCGGTATCACAGGTGACACAATGCTTCTCTTGCTCGAAACCCGTCTCGATAACGTTTGTTACCGTCTCGGATTTGGAAATACTCGCCAAGCTGCAAGGCAGCTTGTTAACCACGGGCACGTGCTTGTGAATGGTAAGAAGCTGGATATTCCTTCTTATCAAGTGCGCGCTGGCGATGTTGTTCAGATCGGTGAGCGGGCTTCCTCACAGCAGCTTGGGCTTCGGATGCTTGACTTAACTCAGTCGGTCCCCCTCCAAGACTGGCTTACCCTTGATCGGGAGAAAATGGAAGGTGTGGTTTCGCGTCTCCCTGAGAAGGAAGATGTAGATTCACCAGTCAATCTTCAGCTCATTGTTGAACTCTACTCACGATAAGCCGAAACTTCTTAAGATTAAGCTCTGTTCCGATCATTCGGAGCAGAGCTTTTTTGTTGGGAACCTTGTTCTTTGAGCGTGATCTCAATCAATCCCAGAAAAAGGCCTCTGAGGGCTTTGCTGCAGCTCTGCTTAGCGGGTTGCTAAACGACGTGCTTGAACGGCTTTTGAAAAACTCTCTAAGACCTCCTCTGTTGTCTGCCAATCAATGCAAGCATCAGTTACTGATTGTCCATAAGTCATGTTGTCAGAGATCTTTTGATTTCCCTCAACCAAATTCGATTCGATCATTACCGCGGCGATTGCCTGAGAGCCGCTTGCCATTTGCTCGCAGAGCTCAGCGGCAACTTTTGGTTGATTGCGGAAATCTTTGTTCGAATTTCCGTGAGAACAATCGATCATCACCTGCTCAGGTAGTTCTAGCTTTCTGAGGTTTTCAGTGACAGCCTCGATATCTTCTTTGGAATAGTTCGGTCCTGATTTCCCGCCGCGTAAGATAAGGTGGCAGGCTTTGTTGCCCGTGGTAGTCACAATCGCGGAGACACCCTGCTTTGTAACAGAAAGGAAATGATGGGGTTGAGCGGCGGCCCCAATGGCATCGAGGGCGATTTGAATGGATCCTCCGGTTCCATTTTTAAACCCAACGGGCATTGATAAGCCAGAGGTCAATTCACGGTGAACTTGGGATTCGGTTGTTCGAGCGCCAATTGCCCCCCAAGCAATGAGGTCAGCAACATATTGTGGAGAGATGGCATCAAGAAATTCGGTGCCGGCTGGAATTCCCATTTCTGCGAGTTGCAAGAGAAGCTCACGAGCGAAGCGGAGTCCTCGGTTGATATCAAATGATCCATCCAGGTGTGGGTCGTTAATCAAACCTTTCCAGCCGACGGTTGTTCGAGGCTTTTCAAAGTAAACTCTCATAATGATCTGGAGGTCGTCCTTGTAGCGCTCAGCGATGCCTTTGAGCCGTTCTCCATACTCGATGGCTGCAGATGGATCATGAATAGAACAGGGTCCAACAACCACGAGGAGTCGATCGTCTTCACCTCTGAGAATGGCTTCAGCTTCCTTTCTAGCCTGATGAACAACCTGGGCGGCGGTTTCAGTCATTGGAAGAAAATAAGAAAGAACAGCTGGAGAAATCAGTGGGTCGATTCCCTGAATACGAAGATCGTCTGTGTTAGTGGTGGCCACGGCGGCATTTTTTAGAGTTTCTGAAGAATTTCAAGAACGGGCTTCATCTTTGGAGATAAATGATGCGATTAAGGGATGCCCGCGCGAGTTTGATCACTGATTTAGTAAGTTATTTTTTTTGACCGCCTCATGGCAAAGCTTGGACTACGACAAGATTCAGTTTCCAAGATTGGTTTTCTTCGGCTGACCTGATAACTCTCGTGGTGTGAGAGGTTTGATAATCAATTGAAATCTTTGTTAATCCGGAGCTGATGAAAAAAGAGAGAGTAGATTCGCTACTTGTTGATCGTGGTCTTTGTGATTCTCGTGAACAGGCAAAAAGGTTGATTATGGCTGGCGAAGTTTTATGCGGCACGGAGAGAGTCTCTAAAGCCAGCCAGAAGTTTGCCGGTGACGTTGAGCTCCACGTGAAAAGTAGGCCAAAATATGTGGGTCGTGGTGGATTTAAAATGGAGGGAGCTCTCAACGAATTTGGGATCGACCCCACGGGGATGGTGTGTGCGGACCTTGGTGCCTCAACGGGTGGATTTACGGACTGTTTGCTTCAGCATGGTGCTCTGAGGGTTCATGCGATTGATGTTGGAACCAATCAACTCGTTTGGAAGCTGCGCAACGATGAACGTGTGATGTCAAGAGAGCGTTTCAACGCTCGTCATTTCACAGCCGAAGATCTTGGAGAGAGGGTGGATCTTGTCGTGATGGACTTGTCTTTTATCTCTCTGACGAAGGTTCTTCCTGCAGCTTTTGATATTCTCAAGGAAGGGGGGGCAATTGTTTCTTTAGTGAAGCCTCAATTCGAACTTTCCAAGGAAGAGGTTGGGAAAGGGGGGATTGTGAGGGAGCCATCTCTTCACCAAAAAGCGGTTCAAAAAATTCAGTCTTTTATTGAGGTTGAACTGAGTCGCCAATGGTTAGGGGTCATCACTTCACCCATTACAGGAACTGATGGGAATGTCGAATTCTTGGCTTGGATGCGGTGAGGGCAGCTTAGAGGTCAATGGTGAGAG
>JALRJZ010000190.1 GCA_023261045.1 Akkermansiaceae bacterium | reverse complement strand
CTTTTAAAAGGCTAGCCTCCCGCGCGGCGCATGAATACCACGAACATCCTTCTAGGCACCACCACAGTCCTTCTGATCGTGGCACTTTCTGTCACCTTTGATGGCTTTAATCATCAACGAGAGAGTGACGAGGCGACCCTTCAGCGCAAGGCCCTCGAAGCCGAAATCAAGCGAGCAGAGGCAGAAGCGGAAGCTTGGCGCCTGGAAAGCGCTCGCTTATCTCGGGCCACGCCCCCGACTGAGAGCGCGCAACCCTTGCCCGATCTTCGAAATTCTTCCCCGACCGCATCAACTCCGGCTTCCCCTGAGCTTCCTCAGCCAGATCTTCTTGAGGCATTGGAGAAAGAAAGGCTTAAAAATGCTGAATTGGAGCAAAGGCTTGAAACGTCCAAAGCTGAGACCGCCGCAATGCTTGAGGAGAAAAATAAGGTCAAAGCTGAGCAAAAACGACGGGCAGATAAGATTCGACAGTCCCTGCTCATGGGGACAGTCACCAATGCCGACAAATCGTATGGCCAAGTAATTTTTCGACCGACGGCGAGCGCCAATTTTCAAACTGGAGCGGTTCTCGCCGTCCGACGCAATCAGGGGATCGTAGGAAGAGTCGTTGTCGATCGTTTCGACCAAGGCATGTATATCTGCACGATGAAGCCAAATGGATACTCACCCGACGGATTTCCTGACATCACCCCAGGGGATGAGGTGATTTTTGATCATGGTTTTGAGTAGAGCCCTCATTTCACGAGTCGAGAAGAACGACAATAAGGGCTGCCATCATCAAAATAGAACCAGCAATTTGCCTCTGCATCAGGCGCCCCTTGCTGCGTTGGCCAATCAAATAGACAAAGGCGACTGCCATGACCCCTCGGGAGCTATAAACCACATTACTAAGGGTAGGCTGGCCGTATTGGCTAAAGGCCAAATTAACTAAAAGGGCTTGAATACCAAGGAGTAGCCCTGCCCCAAGAACCCAAAAAGCAACTGTTGAGTTGCGAATGACGATCAGGGACTGCTTTCGACTCTGAACAAGACCCCCCAAAGACACGAGCCCACTACTTGCCATCATTAGAGTCAACCACCGTCCTGCTCCAATTTCACGACTTTGCCACCCCGTCAGAAAATCATTCAGACCAAAAAAAAGACAAGCCAGCAGCGTGTAACCAACCGTTGCTCGGTTCGCCTTCCATCCTTCGAGCGAGCCTCCTGAAACCAAAAAGACGGCAAAAACTGCAAGGAGAACTCCAAGAACGAGCTGTAGACTCTCTGCCTCGAGTCCAACCAACATGGAACACGCTCCCACGATGACCACCTTAAAGCCCAGCGCGGATGAATGAACCGCAAGATCACCTCCTTTGAGTGATCGAGCTGAAAACCACTGTCCCAAAAAGAAGAGAACCCCATTTGCGATTGCCCACCAGTCCTTGCCTTCAAGGGCAAACCCGCCACCAGGACTCAGTATAGTAAGAAATAATAACCCTGTAATTAGGTTTGCAACGCAGACAATGGGTCTTAATCCCACTCTGAACCCGAGTCCTTTCTGGATACAAAAACCCAGTAAGGGGTGGAGCGCAGCCCCCAAAAGAGGCAGAAGAACCGCCCCTGAAACCCAGCCCATTCCCCCGTCTAATTTGAAAGCGAAAGCGGAGAGGTCTGATCCTTCTTAGGAAAGTCATCGGACCACTGAATCGTCACCTGATTGGTTGCCGCCCATTCTGTTCCTCGCTTGAGGGTATCATAAAAGCCCCGGCAAAGCATGGAATAGTCCGCATGACCCAAGGTGGTATGGAAAACGCGCCCCTTACCATACTGTGTTGTCAAAAGCATGGGCTCATCCCTCTTGGTGACTCCGCTTGGTGCCGTTGCAAGGACCTTCATATTTTTCGCGGGCCCCCGAAGCATGTCATAGAGCTCATCTTTTGTATGAAGCCATTCCTGAGGCATTCCTTTCGTGATGGGATGGCTCTCTTCTCGATTTGAAATGACAAACTCATGCTGAGGTCCATGATTACCCCCTCTGCCCTCAGAAGTGTCACGAATGAGCTTCCCATTTTGATAATAAACGTAGGGGCCACTCTTTTCATTTCGACCACCCCAGCCACCGAGACCGATCATTTCGTTGTATTCAGGCCACATTCCAAAGGAATTATTGGCGGCGTGAACAATGACAAGTCCGCCACCAGTTTTGACAAAGTTCACGAAGGAGTCGCGAACATCGGCAGGCCACATTTGTCCGTTATAGTTTGAGACAATCACATCGTATTTGGCGAAGTTCGGGCGCCACTGATTCCAGTCCTCGTCACTCGCGCCCTTGTCAGGAGGACTCGTGCTCACATCAACTGTGAAGCGAGCGTCTGAACCAAGTGCATCAACCAAGACGGGTGTGGTCGCCTTCCAGTTGTGGTTATTTTGCCCATCAAGAATCAATACTCTAACCACATCAGAGCCACTCTCTCCACTTTTAGCAAAGCCAAGGAATGCTAAACCAGATACAAACAACAACGAAATCCCGAGAGTGAGGCCTTTTTTCATCGGTGAGAGTTTCGACATGAAGGCCATCTCTTGCCAAGAGTAAAATACACCAAGATCAATTCATGGGTCGCCAGAATTCTGCAAAGCGGCTATCCAAGACCTGTGGATAGCCTAATCGCACTTTTACAACATCTCATTCAGATTCCCTCGGTCAATCCAGATGGAGACCCCGGCTTCTCTCCTCGGGGTGAACTCGAGATGGCAAAGGCACTCACTCCCTTTCTCCAATCACTGGGAATGAAGGTGATTCTTGAGGAAGTCGAAAAGGATCGCCCCAACCTCATTGCAAAAGCTCCAGGACGAGAGGATCGCCCACGAATTCTTCTTGGACCACATCTGGACACGGTTGGCGTGAGCGCGATGACCATCGATCCCTTCAAAGGTTCAATTGCCAATGGTAAAATCTACGGAAGAGGAGCTTCGGACACCAAAGGACCAATGGCGGCCATGCTTTGGGCTCTCAAGACTCATGCCCACCGACTTGCCGACCTTCCAGTAGCTATCGATTTTGTGGCATTTATGGGTGAAGAATCATTGCAACCTGGATCTCGTCATTTCGCAAAACATCATGCCAAAGATTACCAATTCGCGATCGCAGGCGAGCCAACCTCTCTAGAGATTGTTTATTGCACCTAAGGATGCCTCTGGACAACCCTCTCAACCAAAGGGAAAGCAACCCATGCTTCGCAGCCGCACTTGGGAAAAAATGCCATTAGCGACC
Organism: Akkermansiaceae bacterium; assembly: GCA_023261045.1. Lineage (GTDB taxonomy): Bacteria > Verrucomicrobiota > Verrucomicrobiia > Verrucomicrobiales > Akkermansiaceae > SW10. The sequence continues at coordinate 1,684 of JALRJZ010000190.1, read as the reverse complement.
TTATCGAGAAGCTCTCACTCTTAGAAAGTGAATTTGGCAAACAAATCAGCCAGAAAAACCATCCGATTCTCGGAAGGCCGACATTAAATATTGGGACGATCAACGGTGGAACCCGCCCAAACATCGTGCCAGATCATGCCTCGGCACAAATCGACATCCGAACCATTCCAAGTCTATTAGAAACAAAATCAGCATTCGGACTCCTAGAAAGCTTTTTTGAATCATCTGTCACTTTATCAAATACGATCGAGTCCCCGCCGATGGAGACATCCCTTGGTAATCCTTGGTTGCAGAAACTCAAAGAGTTCTTTCCAGAGCAAATTTTTACGGGCGCGCCATGGTTCTCTGATGCCGCTCATCTCGCCAATGCTGGTCTTGCCTCGGTTTGCCTTGGTCCGGGCTCGATCGACCAGGCCCATACGGCAGACGAGTTTATTCGGATTCGTGATCTTGAAGCAGGAGCAGATTGGTTTAGCGCCTTTATTGATAAACTCATCTAAAACTGCCCCCGGAAGGAACAACGAGCTGTGGGTGTCTCGTAAATGACAATTTCACACAACCCAGGAAGCTGAGACTCCAGCTTTCTCCAAAACCAAGCAGCCATCATCTCGATTGTCGGACTTTCAAGACCCTCAATCTCGTTTAAATAAGAGTGATCAAGCGCGTTCATGAGAGGATCCATCGCTTCTGAAATACACTTATGGTCATAGACCCATCCAATCTGAGGATCGACCTCACCCTCAATGTGAATCTCCACTTTGAAGCTATGACCATGCATTTGACGACATTTATGCCCCTCAGGTAAGCTTGGAAGGGTGTGAGCAGCTTCAAAGCGAAACTCTTTAATGATTTTTGCGAGCATAAGAACTTTCGTTAACGACAGGATAGACTTGTCTCGTTGGTCGTCCATCGCCAAATTGCTCTCATTCATGGCAAACCGCATTGATCAAACTTTTAGCCGCCTTCGCGAAAGCTCACAAAAAGCCTTCGTTGCCTATGTCGCGGGTGGCGATCCAAACTTTGAAAAATCACTCGAGATTCTCAAGGCTCTTGCTGAGGCTGGATCGGATATTATTGAGCTTGGCGTTCCTTTCTCAGATCCCATGGCGGATGGAATCGTCAATCAACTTGCAGCAGATCGAGCACTCAAAGCGGGCATGAATACGAAGCGCATTCTCGATTTAGTCCGAGCGTTTCGCGAGACACACGAGACACCGCTCGTCCTTTTCACTTATCTCAATCCAATTTATGCCTATGGTTATGAGCGTTTTCATCAAGATGCTCACCAAGCGGGTGTCGATGGAATTCTCTTACTCGACCTTCCTCCTTCCGAAGCGCGAAGTCATCCAGATTTCGCAAATGCTGAAGCTCTTCATCATATTAACCTTATCGCTCCGACAACTCCTCTAGATCGCAAAAAACTTTTAGCTGAATCATCCCAAGGATTTATCTACGCCCTCTCGCGGACCGGAGTCACCGGTGGGCATTCGGCGCCATCTACCTCGATTGGCGCGCAAGTCGCACAACTTCGCGCAATGACCACCACCCCAATTTGCGTTGGCTTTGGAATTACAAATCCCGAGCAAGCAAGTGAGGTTGCAAGTCAGGCCGATGGTGTCATCGTTGGATCCGCGATCGTGCGAAAAGTGCAAGAATTCGCCCACGATCCTGATGTTGCCCAGAA
>JALRJZ010000018.1:279-21117 GCA_023261045.1 Akkermansiaceae bacterium | reverse complement strand
GCAGTCCAGTTTCCAGAGCTCTTTAAAGACATCGAAACCTTCTTCATCTTTGATTGTCTTTGAGTCAAAGGCGTAGGCAAACCCATCACCACCGCCCCAGACGATGGAATCTTGGCCATTGAGTTGTCCATAGGCAGGTGATGACCAGCTGGCATGAAGAACGCTCTCGGAGACGCCAGAGACTTCTTCGCCGATCAACTCTCCACTGTCTTTGTTCAAGGCAACCAAGGCTGGTGAATTGGGCGCCGGGATGTTGGTGTGAGACCAATCGACACCATTTGAGGTCGCCGTGTAAAGGGTGTCACCGACGATGACCGGAGAGCAGGAGGAAACGTTGTGTGGGAAAATTCCAAGTTCCTCACGCATGTCGTAAATCCAGATGATGTCGGCAGATTGCTCACCAATTTCCACGGGCTCGCCATCGGTGGATTGATAAGTTGCCTCATCTTGGTAAGGACCATCGTTTCCATTCTTCATTCCCTCGGTATCTAGACAAACGACCTCACCACGATTGGTGACAAGCCACATCCGATTCCCCACAACGGCCGGAGAGGAACAAAGGCCAACGTATTCCCAGTCGCTGACTTTTCCCGCTCCAAGCTTAGGAATCACTAACTGCCAAGCAAATGAACCATCAGTTTCATTAAAAGCCATCAGGACTCCACGGTCACCCTCTTGTTTTGGATCCCGAGGAGATTCGTTATTTGTTCCTGCAAAGACCTTTCCGCCTGCAACAACCGTATTTCCATAAGCTTGAGATCCGAGCTTCGCCACCCATTTGATGTTCTTGGCGTCATCCAGAATCGCGGCTTCCGTTTCATCGTCGAGCTCTCCTGGCAAAATGTCGGTGGGGAGGTCTTGCGCGATGCCAACCATGTTACGGGTTCTGTCTCTTCCCCACATTGGCCACTCTTTGGTGATCGCAGCCTCACCAGACTCGGCCTCTTGGCTGGTTGATTGATCCTGTTGATCAGGTCCGCTAGCCGATTCATTTTTTGGAGCCTCCTTGCAAGAGCTCAGGAAGGCGAATCCGGAGAGAATAAGGGCAGTTTTAGTTTTCATAAAGAATGAAGGTTTTTGTTGGAGTGTTGTATCAGACGACTAATGACTCGCTGAGATCTTGATATTATCAATAAAGACTTGTTTTTGAGCTTGGGGGGAAAAGGCAAAGATTCCTGGGGCACCCTGTGGGTGGCAGCGTTTGACGGGTACTTCGATGGTCCACTCACTGGGCTCATCTGCACCCTTTGGCCAGGCCTTGGCCAAGACCGAGCCACTGCCATCACCATTTGCTTTGACGTTGGTTTTCAGATGATACCACTGATTTGCCTGAATTGGAAATTTGACAGAGGTTTTGACGCGCTCGTGATTACTGGAGACTTCAAGAATGTTTTGGTTGCCGACTAAGGTGATGAGATAGCGCTGATTCACGAGTCCCACGGTTGACTTAATGCGCCGATTTCCATCAGTCATCACGTCAGCCTCGAGGATGTAATCGTTCATCTCTTCGCCTCCGAAGAAGTTCATGGTTCGCTGAAAAAGAACGTTATCAAGTCTGTTGCCAATGACCTTTGAGCCATCCTTATCCTGAACCCACCATTTCACGCGTGCACCAAGCCAAGCGAGGGGGGGGAAGTTGACTTTGGCTCCTTGGGGAGATTCCATCTTGAGCTCAGTGCTCTCGAAATCTTCAGAATATCCAATCGAGGCTTCAATACGGCCCCGAGTAGTTGCCGACATTCCTCCGAAAGTTACTTTTAGAGCTCCTGCAGAGAGTTTTGCATCGGCAGCTGCGGTGACTTTGCCTGTGGCAGGGTCCACAGTTGCATCGACTTCAGCTTTCACCTTCGCGGTGGGAGGAATGAATTTTTGCCATGAAAGTCCTTCGGTGAGAACGTTGACTCGGCGGCCACTTTTATCGAGGCCCCAGACTTTGAATTCTTGGGTGTTGCCGGGGGCAATGGCAAATTCAGCAGGAATAATTTGGAGTTGGGTGATTTCCCCAGGTGCTTGAGCGGGTGCTGCTGGTGCCCCGTCATATTTCCCTTCCTGATTTCCAAAGCAGTAGAGACCAGCACGAGTCGAGAGATAAACTTTGCCAGCCCAAATCGTCGGTGCGGCGAGAAGCTTCACCCCTGAGCCGTCAGCGTCTTTGATCTCAGCACGCGAGAGGATTTCGGCTTTCTCATCAGTTGGTTTTACAATGGTGAAGGTTCCTTCGAACCAAGGAGCATAAATCTTACCGTCTCCATAGATCGGAGAAGCATGGATCTGGTCCGGAGCGAGTTTTTCGTGCCAGAGCGTTTTACCCGAATCCGCATCAACAGAGATAAGCTCTCCTGTAAAATTGGTGGTGTAGACTCGGTTATCAACGAGGATTGGCGAGCTGGTGAAACCAATATGCTCATCGTTACGCCAGAGCTCAACATTCTCATCGAGAACAAGTTGTTCTGCGGGATACTCCGTAGGGATTTTAAGGCAGACCAAGCGCCCTTTCGAGGTGGTATCGATGTTTTCTTTGCCGTGAATGGCAATTAATTTGTCCTCTCCATAGAGGAGGACTTGTGAGTTAACTCCACCTTGAGAAAGCTGAAAGCGCCAGACAGGTTGGCCCGTACGCGCATTGACGCAAACGATATTGCCACATCCGGTGCCCGCATAAAACACTCGCTGGTCCCCAAGTTGACCAAAGACTGGCATCGAAAACGCGCTATCCACTGGCTGAATTCCTGGAGAGGAGTACCAAACAAGTTCTCCGGTGATTTTATCAAAGGCATAAAAGCGGTCACGAGCAGGCCCCGTTGTTCCCCAGTTGGCGGTGACACAGTGGAAAATCACAAGAGGTCCATCAATGGCAGGTGATCCAGTGCGTCCGTTAGGAAAGGTGAGGCGAGCGAGCTCTTCGACCAAAGAGATCTCCCAGATTGGTTCTCCTTGAGCCGTGAAGGCAACGCAGCGCCCATTTGAGGTCTGAAGATAAACATTACCCGTTTCTTGGTCGACGATGGGTGAGCCGATTCCGTAACGATTGTAGACCACATCTGAGATGTAATCAGAAAAACGCTTTTCCCACTTTTTTTCACCGGTATTAGCATCCAAGCAGAGGAGAGTCTCCTGCACGTCCTGCGCTGGATCGTCGCCGAATTGTCCGTAACCAAAAATGTAAAGATTTCCATTGGCAATGACGGGTGCTCCAGCACCGTTGAGGTCATATTTCCAGAGCTGGTTTTCGGCGCCCGGTTTCCAAGTGTCAGGTAAGTTCGTCTCTTGAGAGACTCCATTTTGGGATGGACCACGCCAATTGAGCCATCCATTCACTTCTGCGGACAGGGGTTGGATGAGGAATACTCCTCCGAGAATTAGGGAACGTAAGTTCATGCGAGTGTTTATACGGATTTATCCGCGCAATGCTTCAACTTTCTTCACATTCCGTCAAGTGAGCGCTCGCTATACCTTCATTGGATTGGTCTCTGAATAGGGTTGTTTTTCAAGAATTGGGCTGTCCAATCGGAAGAAAGTCCTTTTTGGGGTCTAGAAATGGAGTTTTTGGTGAAGAAGAAAGTGGGAGCAAACCATTGTTCTATCAAGAATTGGAGCCGAAAACTTTAGAGTTGTGAAACAGTGACAGTTTCGTCAGACGAAAGATGATGGACAGGGAGGGAATCATTTGCCAGAATAAGGCGCTGTTATGAAGATCCGACGACTTTTTACTCTGTCCGGCGTTTTGTTGCTCTCAGGTGCAAACGCGGCCGTTTTGGTTTCTGAGAATTTTGATTATGCGGATGGTGCATTGACCGACAATCCAGCGTGGGGTTCTCACAGTGGAACGGCAGGGACGCTCCCTGTCTCGGGAGGTGCAGCGCTGGTGACTCAAGACAGCGGATCAGAGGATGCTAATATTGGTTTTTCCCCGGTGAGTAGTGGGGTCCTCACTGCGGAGTTTGATGTCATTGTAACAGCGCCGGCCGCGATGACTGGAACAGACTTTGAGTATTTTGCGCACTTTTATACGGATGGAAGCTTTAACTTCCGTAGCCGGCTCGATGTTGTTGCTCCTGTTGCAGGAGGAGATTATTCATTTGGTATTGCTTCCGGGGCGTCGACTGCTGAAGCCACGCTGCCTATCGACTTTAGTTTTGGAGCAACCGTTCCGGTTTCCTTGTCTTTCGATATAGACAGTGGCATCGCTTCTTTTAGCGCTGGCGGAGAAACGATCCAAGCGACTGGAGTTTATGCCGACGAAGTCCTTGACCGCTTTGCACTTCGCCAGTCGAGCTCATCGAGTGATGAGACAATTTCCGTTGATAACTTAGTGATTAGTGGAGACGTTGCTGCGGTTCCCGAGCCTTCGACGGCCCTCTTGGGTGGGCTCGCCTTGTTGGGCCTTATTCGCCGCCGTCGGAGCTAACGGTCATCGCTTCATTACGTGATTTTCAGAGACGCCGCTCGAAAGAGCGGCGTTTTTTGTCTTCCGCAATGAGCACTGACGAGGCAGTAATATCGAAATGAAACTGTTTCGATCAGTTCACGGGTTATCTCTTGAAAAAGACGGTCAGCTTTACCAGGTGGAGCAACATCTTCTCTCTCGGCTTTTCCGTTCGGGGCGAGGAGAAATTGGAGAGATTCTCTCAGGCATTGAGCTTTTGGAAAAGCAATCTGATCTCAGAGATCAATTGCCTCCCGTTCTTGATGAAACCGAGATTTGGGCATCGGGGGTGACTTACCTTAGATCGAAATCTGCACGAATGGAAGAATCGGAAAAAGCGGGTGGAGATATCTTTTATGATTTAGTCTATGAGGCTCAACGTCCGGAATTATTCTTTAAATCCATGGGGTCGAGAGCGGTTGGTCATGGGGGGCACATTCGCGTGCGAGAGGATTCGAGCTGGGATGTGCCAGAGCCTGAACTCACCTTGGCAATCAACGCGGGGGGAGAGATTTTTGGCTTCACTGTGGGAAATGATGTCAGTTCTCGCTCCATTGAAGGGGAAAACCCACTCTACCTCCCTCAGGCAAAGGTTTATCGAGGAAGTTGTGCTCTTGGTCCTTCTCTGTTGTTAGGAAGAGACGCCATTTCTCAACGCGCCTTCATTAAGCTTAAGATCTTTAGAAACGATCAGCTCGTGTTTGAAGGTGAGACCGATTTGACTCAATTGAAACGTCGTTTCGAGGAGTTGGTCGAGTTTCTCTACCGTGAATTAGATTTCGCACATGGAGCGATGTTGATGACGGGCACCGGGGTTGTTCCTGGTTCTGATTTCACCTTGTCGTCAGGTGATCGGGTGGAGATCACGATTGAAGGAGTGGGAACTCTCACCAATCACGTTGCGTAAAGAGCTTTCACCTCAAACGTGTCGCCGATTTGAATCACATTGATCAATAAAACGTTCTCATCTCATGGATTGAGCCTTCCGGAAATTTGTATTTGTAAACGATGAACGATATTCTCGAATCGGGACACGAGGGAATTGGAGAAGTGCTGACTCGCTCTGAAGGCACGCAAGGAGAGCTGCCGATCTCAGGTGCGGATCTTGCACAGGGTTCTAGTGGTGATTTGTTTGGTTGGATGCAGAATGTTGGGATGGGTTGGAAGGCTGCCGGGTGGGGGAAAAAGGAGATTTTGATCCTTTCCACTCAGGGGGGGATACGTCAGCCGGATGGGACTCCCACTGCTCTTGGTTACCATTCGGGCCATTAGGAAGTTGGCTTGCTCATGGAGGCTGTTGCTCAGGAAGTCGCTCGATTAGATGGGGTTCCTTTTGCTGGTTTCTGCAGTGATCCGTGTGACGGACGAACTCAGGGAACCAAGGGGATGATGGATTCATTACCCTTTCGCAATGACGCTGCAATGGTCTTGCGTCGGTTGATTCGGTCGTTGCCGACGGCAAAAGGGGTGGTGGGGGTAGCGACTTGTGATAAAGGCTTACCAGCGATGATGATGGCTTTGGCTGGTTGTTGCCATTTGCCAGGAATTTTGGTGCCAGGGGGAGTGAGCTTATTGAGTGAAGCAACAGAAGATTTAGGCAAAGTCCAGTCACTTGGTGCTCGTTATGCTCATGGAGAGATTAGCCTTGAGGAGGCCGCAGCGACTGCTTGTCGAGCTTGTGCGAGCCCGGGAGGAGGGTGCCAATTTCTTGGGACCGCAGCATCGAGTCAGGTGATTGGTGAGGCCCTGGGAATGAGTCTTCCTCACAGTGCGCTAAGCCCCAGTGGTTCTCAGATTTGGAAAGACATGGCCACTCGCAGTGCAAGAGCGGTTGTCGCGATGGACTTTCCCCTCAGCGAGATCCTAACCCAGAGTTCGTTGAACAATGCGATGGTGATGCATGCTGCGTTTGGTGGGTCGACAAACCTCATTCTCCATCTTCCTGCCATCGCTCATGCGGCTGGTCTTGAGCGACCAAGCGTTCAGGATTGGCAAGAAATCAATCACCGGGTTCCAAGAATTGTGGATGCGTTGCCAAATGGCCCCAAGGGTTTCGCCACAGTGCAAGTCTTTTTGGCAGGAGGGGTGCCCGAAGCAATGTTAAAGCTCAGAGATGTCCTTGATTTAGAGGTTCGAACAGTCAGTGGAAAGACTCTTGGTGAGAACCTTGAGTGGTGGGAGCAGTCGGAGCGTCGTAAGCAAGTCAAAGAGCGGCTTTATGCGCTAGACGGGATCGATCCCGAACTCGTCATAAGAACCCGCGACAATGGACTCGCAAGTACGGTCACCTTTCCACAGGGAAACTTGGCTCCGCAGGGAAGTGTTGTCAAAAGCACAGCAATCGATCCTTCGATGATTCAAGAAAACGGGGTCTTTTTACTTGAGGGACCAGCGAGGGTTTTTGCCAGCGAGGCAGCCGCGATTGCAGCAGTCAAATCGACCGGAGAGGATCGAATCCGAGCAGGAGAGGTCATGATTCTTGCCGGAATCGGACCGATGGGAGCTGGAATGCCCGAAACGTATCAAGTGACCTCAGCCTTAAGATATTGTGAGGTGGGCAAGGAGGTCGCTCTCGTCACCGATGGAAGGTTCAGTGGTGTTTCGACAGGAGCGTGTGTGGGACATGTAAGCCCAGAGGCTTTAGCGGGAGGCCCGATTGGTAAGCTGCGCGATGGAGATCCGGTGCGTGTGAGGATTGATACCCGTGGCTTGGACGGGGAGGTTGAGTTTCTTGGAAACTACCAAGAGCTGATGGCCCGTGATTTACATCCTGCGATTCAGGTTGATCCCAATCTGCCCGATGATACTCGACTTTGGTCTCTTTTGCAAAATGCGAGCGGAGGAAGTTGGGGCGGCTGTGTCTATGATGCCGATTCACTATCTTGCCTTCTCTAGGGGTGCGACTGAGGAGTAGATGACTTGTGCTGGGGTGACGATGTCGAGAATTCCTTTCCGATGAACGCAACGAGTGGGATGCCCGGAGTAATGGAGGGCAGCTTGAATGAGCGTCACACAGGTGAACTTATCGGGAATTTCCTCCAGAGTATTGGGAGTCGTGGTGACGTTCTTGATTCCAAGAGCTCCGGTATAGTCGTAGGCTTTCTTGGCGTTTGAGGCGTTGAGAAGGGCTCGGTTTACGAATGAGGCGAGACGTTGCTCATTGATCTGTCGGGTGGGACGATAGAGAATCCATTGTTTGTTAGAGAGGTAGTCAAATCCATCGTCAATGTGAGCCGCTTGTTTCATGGCAATTTGGAGAAGGCGGGGGCCTTGGCCTTGATCGACTACAAGGGCGAGGTGTCCGTAGGCGAAAAGATCGTAGGGGATCTTCTGGATCTTTTTTTTGCGAAGATAGGACATTGCTTCCCTGTGGGACATGTGAAAGGCGATGACATCTCCGACTCTAATCTCTTTTGTTGGAACGGGCTCATTGAGCTCGTGACGGATGATTTCTCTAAATGCCGCTTCCTTTTGCTGCAGATGATTCCCCCCAGGAGGGCGATCCATGAGACAGAAGGGGAAGCGCCCCTGATGGAGGGGTTGATCACTGCACGAACATAACATCGAGACAAGCAAGCAAACCACGCTGAGCTCAATGAGGCGGCTTTTGACGGCAGTTGAGGGGAGTTGGCAGATGGTTTTACGCGAAAAGCGATGGCGGTTTTTGGCGACTAGGCAATAGACAAGGTCACGCAGAGGACGCGGGATAATCCTGGCGATCAGGGCTATGCCTCGCCAGTGTCCTCCGAGGGCTTCCATTATCACGATGACGGCAGTGGAGCGCTGGTAGGTGTGATGATCTCGGAAGGAAAGCATGGTGGTTTTTTTGCCTTCTGGAAGGGCTTGGAAGGTCAGTTGTTGCTTGTGGTCTTCGTTAGCTAGAAATGAGAGGAAGCGATTGCACATCAAGCAATCGGCGTCGAAAGCGAGGCGGACACTTCCTTTGGCTGGGAGCCATTTTGGGTCAAAGGTAAAGAGATGAATCATGAGCATGCCGAGGGACAAGTCGGCGAAGTCGATGAGGAGGATGAGGGCGAGATGCATCATGATTAATGCCAGCCAGATCAATGGGCGTAACTTTCGGTGAAGGGCCAGCGGCAGATAAAGGAGCTCGGCAAAAAGGGCAGCCCAAGTGGCGGTGCTTAGTAGGCCTTCGGGGATGTTGAGAAGGAAGTCACGAAAGAATCCTGGGCGGGCGAGGGGGTTCTCGAGCACGCGTCGGATTGCTGAACCATCGACCCAACTTGGTGAAGAGAGCTTAGTCCAACCGCTGAAGGTGTATCCGATTGCGAGGAGAAAAGTCGCTACCGGGATCACCAGAGTCGGCATTTGCCAGTGGGGATTTTTTTTGGCGAGACTGAATTTTTCGCCCGGTGGAATAAAAACGGAGAGGGCAAGGATGAGCCCGAGGTAAGGGAGTGAGGGGTTGGAGGTGAGATTGTTTCGATGGAAAAAGGCGCTGATAAGAAACCAGAGGACTATTGCTGAAGTGCGTCTAAAAATTCCCAAACTAAAGGTGATCGAGCCAATGGTTGCGATGATCAGGGAACACATGATCGCACGAGGACTATCCCAAAGGTAGAGTGGGTTGGGAAAGATTCCGAAGGTGGGATTGAGAGAGGGGACCTTCATGACTCCCTCGTTGGAGAAGAGTTCGGTGCCGTAGGGGAGCAGGGCAATAAAGTGCCACGTCAGATAGCTCCCGAAAAGAAGACGGAAGATGGCGAATTGTGAGTTCATCATTTAGTCGAGTTGAAATTGATAGTGCGAAGGGTTTTCGCCTTCGCGTGCTTTGATATGAATTCCGGGTTGAGTGAGTTGGGGTAGTCCAAGTTCGCGCGCGAGAGTCGAGTCAGCTTTGAGAAGGTTTTCTAAGAGATGATCTCGGAGTCCTTGGGGTAGGCGAGGCGCGTAGGCGAGGGCTGCTCCGTAGACGTTGCGTCGTTGGTAGGGTCCATCGAGTTGGGCATATCGCTCAGCGGTGAAGGGTATTCTGACGGTTTGGTTTTCTTCGTCGATTCCGGTCATCGTGAAGGTCGCAGCGAAGGGTTCGTAGCCACCTGTCTCACAGAAGACCTTAGGGAAGGGAGCGAAGCCAGTGGCGAGACCAAGACCACGGAGGAGGGGTGATCCAGTGATTGATCCAACGATCTGAAAAGATCCGAAAAAACCAATGGCTAGAATGAAGGCATTTTTGATTTTCATGACTGCTTGAGTGTTTGTTTCTGGGTGTAGCAGGCCCATCGTTTCCGACAGCCGATGCAGGTGGGGTATGTTTTGTAGACGTCCTTGAAGCTCAGCATGGCAGGTAGATTGGCCTCACGTTTCTCGTCAAATCCGCAATAAGCCGGGGAAGTTTCTGGATTGTGATAGGTCTTGAAGAGGATGTCCCATATCGGGAGGTCAGCGTAGTTTTGAGTATGGTGTTGATACTGGTGGTGCACTCGATGGGATTCGGGTCTCTGAAACCAAGGACCAAGCCAGTAAGGGGTTTTGATATTCCAGTGGTAGAAGTATTCCGCGATTGCCGTCAAAAAGGTGTAAATCGCTGCCGACTCGACGGAGATCCCGAGAATGAGATAGGTGAGGGTCGCTGAAATGAGTGAGTTGAGCGTGATTTCAACGGGATGTTTATAGAAACTGGTGAGGATCTCAATTCGCCGAGCAGAGTGGTGGAGTTGATGGCAGAGTCGCCAAAAGAAAGAAGACTCATGGCGGATTCGGTGCCACCAATAGTAAATAAAAGTGGAAATGAAGTAGCAAATAAGTGCTCCCGTGAAAGCTGACACATGGTCTTGTAGGTGAAAAAGAGAGATTTTTTGGAACGCTCGATCCCAAGTGATTCCTGCAAGGAGGAGGATGGCAGCTTGAGCGCTGTTGATCACAGCAACGCGAACCCACCAAAATCTCACGGATGGCAGAAGATTCGCGGGCCATTTTCGTTCAATAAGAATTAGAATGAGAGCGATGATCAGTAGAATTGAAATCACGCTCTGAGTGTTTCACGACTCTAATCCTTCTCAAAATCGATGATTTTTAATGAAGTATCGATTCAAACGATGAAAAGGATCCGCTTTCGCAGAGTGAAAGCCGTTTTTTTTGATAAAAATTGGGATGATTCCTCTGAAACGATTGTGTACAGCAGTGCGTAAGTATTCTCTCGATATGTATTTAAAATCGTTATCAATCATGCTTTCCCTTGCCTCGGTTTCTTATGCCCAGAAGGAGGCGCGCTATGTGAAAATCGAGCTTCCGGGTACTGGTCGGACATTGACTCTTGCAGAAGTCGAAGTGTTTTCCGGAGGTGCTAATATTGCAAAAGGTGGTAAGGCCCATCAGTCCTCGACTGCAAGCGGTGGCTTGGCTGAGAAGGCGATTGATGGAAATAAAAATCCCGCATACGGCGGTGGTGGTCAAACTCACACCAACGAAGGCAGTAACAATCCATGGTGGGAGCTTGATTTAGGTCGAGCAGTTCCCATTGACCAAGTGTCAGTGTGGAACCGCAATGAAGGAAATCTTGGTGACCGGCTCGATGATTTCACGCTCACTCTTCTCGATTCTAACAAAAAGAAAATCACCTCGGTGGAGGGGATTCAGGCACCGGATTCCTCAGTAGAGATTAACTTTAAAAAAGAGGGAGAGGTGAGCTACAGATCAGCTTCTGGTAAGATTCAAGTGATTAAAAATATCGTCGTTCCTGATGGCTATCGTGATCCCTCGCCATTCAGGTTTGAGAAGGGTGATACTGTCGCGATTGTTGGGAATGGATTAGCCGACCGGATGCAACATGATGGCTGGACTGAAACACTGATTCAGGCAGGTGCACCCACGATGGGTCTTGTTTTTAGGAACATGAGTCTCACGGGTGACCGAGTTAATAAGTATCCTCGTTCGAGTGGTTTCACCAAGATGAACGATTACCTGACCGAGGTTGGTGCTGATGTTATCATCGCCATGTTTGGCTACAATGAGTCATTCGAGGATGAGCCCCAGAATTACGCCAAAGAGCTGGCGAAATTTGTAGATATCACACGCAAGGCGCAACCCAATGGGAAGAGTTTTCCGAGGATTGTTTTGTGTAGTCCGATTGCCCACGAGAATCTCAGCGATCGCAACCTTCCAAGCGGCCGAGCAAACAATCAGCGTTTGCTTGAAATCACGGAAGCCACTCGAAATGTTGCTCAGCAAAAGGGGGTTGCTTTTATCGACCTCTTCCACACTTCGATGGAATTTTATGCCACGGGAAAGTTTCCCCTAACGATCAATGGTGTTCACCTCAATGAAGATGGAAATCGCCAAATTGGTGGAGTCATTGCGAGTGCGTTGTTAGGCAAAAAGGCCGAAGCTTCTCCGAGCCTCCAATCGCTCCGTGAAGCTGTCCTTGAGAAGAATTGGCACTGGCACAATCGCTATCGTGCAGTTGATGGAAACGACATTTGGGGAGGGCGTTCTGGGTTGCGATTTGTTGATGGTCAAACGAATGCTGATGTTCTTCAGCACGAGCTCAAAATGTTAGATGTCACAACTGCGAACCGAGACAAGAAGATCTGGGCTCGAGCTCAAGGGCGAGACTTCAAAGTCGATGATTCTAATGTTCCTGCTCCGGTTGTTGTGAAGTCGAATGTTGGTGGCAAATCACGGAGCTCAAGTGCTGCTAAAGAAGGAAATCTCACCTACATGGATGGTGAAAAAGCGATTGCAAAGATGCATGTCCCTGAGGGTTTTGAGGTCAACCTCTTTGCAGATGAAAAGCAGTTTCCGCAGTTAGCGAATCCTGTCCAACTTCAGGTCGATGGGAAAGGCCGCTTATGGGCTGCTGCGTGGGCCACTTATCCAAAGTGGGAGCCTCTCAAAGAAATGAATGATGCTTTGCTTATTTTCGAAGATACCAATCAAGATGGAAAAGCGGATAAGGTCAAAGAATTCGCTCGAGTTCATAATCCCCTTGGCTTTGAGTTTTGGAACGGGGGAGTGATTGTGACCAGCCAACCTGATATTCTCTTCCTAAAAGATACCGATGGGGATGATGTGGCTGATGTGCGCTATGTCCTCATGCAGGGAATTGGCTCTTCAGACACTCACCATGCTGCGAACAATCTTATTTTTGGTCCAGACGGCGGAATTTATTGGCAGAGTGGAATCTTTCTTCAGCACAACCATGAGACTCCTTGGGGGCCTTCGCTGACGACGGGAACTTCAGCAATGTATCGATTTGATCCTCGGCGTTATACGGTATCTCTGGTCGCGGGCAATAGTCCCAATCCTCATGGGACAGCCTTTGACCAGTGGGGTTATCTCTATGCCAACGATGGAACCGGTGGCCGTTCTTATCAAGTTCGCCCAAGTGGTAATGGCTTTAAGATGCATCAGTTAGTCGACAAGGAGGTTCGTCCGGTTGCTGCCGACGCCATTATCTCTAGCACGAACTTTCCCGATGAAATGCAGCAGAACTTTATTCTCTGTAACACCATTGGTTACCTTGGAATTAAGCAGTATCAGTTGCATCGTGACGGATTTCCGGAGAAGAATTATCAGTTGGGTGAAGTTTGGGGAACACCGACCGATGAGCTTTTAAAGAGCGATGATAAAAACTTCAGACCGACCGACGCGGTCTTTGGTGAAGATGGCGCCCTCTATGTTGCGGATTGGCACAACGTCATTATTGGGCACATGCAACACAACGTGCGTGACCCGAATCGTGATAAAAAGCATGGCCGTATTTACCGCGTCATTTACAAAGATCGCCCTCTTCAAAAACCAGTTAAGATTCATGGAGCTTCGATGTCGCAGTTGTTAGAGAACTTTAAGCATGCTGACATGAATGTGCGGCACCGTACTCGCGTGGAAATCAGTTCTCGCGATACTGATCAGGTGATTTCGGCAACTCAAGATTGGGTCAAACAGTTTGATCCTAAAAAGGCAAAGGACGGCATCCCCATGCTTGAAGCTCTCTGGGTGCATCAGCAACACAATGTGCGTGATATGGATCTCCTCGAGAGAGTGCTAGAGTCCGTTGATCCGCATGTTGTTAAGGGAGCTGAGCTTGTAAAGCACTGGTGGGGGCCTGCTGACCCCGCAAAAGGTGAGCAAACTTTTGAAGCTGAAGAGCAAATGCAAGTCAAGGCGGGTGGAATCGAGTCCGACAGCGCCAACCTCACTACGGTGAGGGTCAATACGGTTGTTGAGAAACTTCAGTTTGATGTGAAAGAATTTGAGGTGACTGCAGGCAAGAGAATTAAACTCATTCTCGCAAATCCTGATTTCATGCCGCACAACCTTGCGATCGTCAATCCGGGAACTGCGGACTCTGTTGCGACTGCCGCCATTGCTCTGGGTGCTGACGGGTTCAAAAAGAACTTCATTCCTGAAGATTCAAATGTCCTCGTTGCGACAAAACTGATTGATAATAAACAGGAGGATGTCATTGAGTTTACGGCTCCTGAGAAGCCGGGGTCTTATCCGTTTATTTGCACTTTCCCAGGTCATGCGAACTTGATGCGTGGTGTGATGAAAGTGAAATAGAGATTCAACATTCTTAATGTTTTTCAAACCGCTAGCTTCGGCTGGCGGTTTTTTTGTCTCAGTCGCTTACTGGATGATCCTCAGTTGGGAATTCGGGTGGAATCCTGGAGAGCTTGTAACTAAAGTGCGACTGTCGGGGCTAAATAGCAGATTGCTCAGGGCTGCTCCACGAATGCGAATACTGTAAAGTTCGCTCTGAGTGGCAAGATTCCAGAGGCGTATTGAATTACCGTCTGTGCTCGCGAGAGTTTTTCCATCTGGAGCAAAGGCGAGATCGGAGATCGATTGTTTATGACCTTGGAAAACCCCAACCTTTGTTCCTGCTCTTGTATCCCAAAGCGTGATGAGGTTTTCAGGGTCCATTTCACCGCTACTACATGCGAGGTATTTTCCATCGTGTGAGACTTGTACGATCCCTCCTCGTTGAAGAGAAGGAATCGAGAATTGTTTGATGATTCGGCGGGTTGAACTCTCCCAGTGGGTTGTTTTTCCGCTGTCATCGATGCCAATGAGACTTGAGCCATTTCCTGAAAATCCTGCCCAGAGTAGAGGTGCCTTGAGCACTCGTTGAGTAGGATTGTTGAGATCAAGCCACATCATCTCCTGATTTCGCATGATCAAGGCAAGTGATTGCCCATCTGGAGAGATTTTTAGGTGGTCTATAAGACCTGCTTGGTTCGTGAGTTTTGTTTCAGATTGATCACTGAAATCTTTGATGGCGATCGCGCCTCCTTTTTGAATTGAGACAGCTTTTGTGGAGCAAGCGGCGACTTCAGAATCGTAATCAAGCCCTTCGAGATGATGCGTTGAGACGAGTTCTTTTGAGGGGATTTTAAAACAAGCTAATTGTTCGCTTCGGTCAAAAGCGATGAGTGCTTGTGAGTCGTTTGAGAAACTGAGTGGTTTCCAGGGTCCAGGGATGGAAAGGCGACGGACAGTGCGTTTTGTATCCCAGATACGCACCTCACCATCTTTACTTCCACTTGCGATAAAACGACGATCTTCGGATAAGCAGACACTCCATACTTCGCTTCGGTGACCGAGAAAGCTTCGCTCTAGAGAGCCTGTTTCTAAGTTCCACAGCTTTACAGAGTGATCCCAGCTCCCTGTCACGAGCAATTGGTTGTTATTCCCGAGAAAGCCATCAGAGAGAATACTCGTATGTATCCCCCCACTGGCTTTATTGGGTAAGATCCCAATTTCTTTGCCATTTTTTGTTTCCCAGATTCCAATTGAGTAGCCGATATCACTCGGGGTGTCGTTTCTAGCAAGGTAGATGAGATCTCCAGTTGCTGAGAAGTGAGGAGTACGTTCTCCGATTGGAAACCCTGGTGATTCTTCGAGTGTTACGGAAGGCAAACGATCCTCTACAGAGTGAATGATCACTCCGTCTGGCGAGGAGATCGCTAGAAGTTTTCCGTCAGGTGAAAAACTCATGGGCCCTGTTTTGGTCGCAAAGAATTGCAGGCGCTCTAAAGTTGGATAGGCCCAAAGACTTGTTCCATTGAGATCACTGGTTGCGAGTAATTGTCCATTTTTTGAGTAGGCGAATGCTTCAATGGGACCCTCAATCATCGTTTCTAATTCGAGAGTTCGAATGTTGAACGTGGTGAGCCCTTGCGTTGTTTGAGCGAGGAGAAGATCGCTTTCTGGGAGGTAAATCAGGTTTCGAATTTGAAGGGGAATACTCACCGTAATCCTTTCCTCAATGAGGGACCAAAGATGAAGTTCCCCTTCAGTTGCAATTGCGAGAATCGATGTTTCGGGAGAAAAAGCGAGAGAGTGAATCGGGCTATTAAACTGGGGGAGTGCATCGTGTGGATCTCCGGAACATTGATTCATGAGGTGCCACCACTCGAAACCTCTGAGGTCAACCAAAGAGTTGCTTTGGTTTCTCCATGGCTCAAGGAGAAGTCTGGCCTTGCTGAGATTCCCCTCTTCAATTGCTTGATGAGCAAGGGTGATGTTGGCGACATATTGGTGCAGTTGAGCCTTCTGAGCGCTCTGCAGTGCGTGCTCTCTCTGTTGTTCGGCAGCGAAACGCAAACGACCTTCAGTTTCTTCAGCCTGACGAGATTGAAACGCAAATAATAAGCTGAGTAGAGAGCCAGCAATCAGAGAGATGAGCAAAATCAAACTGACGAGAACGGGGCCTTTGTGGCGGGCGGTAAATTTTTGTAGCCGATATGAAACGCTGGGTGGGCGAGCGGTGACCGCTCCTCCTTTAAGAAATGATTCGAGATCATTTGCCAGATCGCTGGCACTTCCATACCTACGAGCCGGTTCTTTTTCGAGGCACTTCATTGTGACCCAATCGAGGTCTTCAGGGATTTCCTTTAAACGGGGCTGTTGAGTTTTTCCTTTTCGAAGAAAAGAGGAAGGTCGAGGGGGGTCTTGCGAGCGGACGATTTTAAGAGCGTCTTGAGGGTGGATTGAATCAGTCTTGGGGAACTGCTCAGTCAACGCCTTTAGGGGAGATTTTCCAGTGAGTAGTTCATAGAGGATGACGCCGAGGGAGTAGATATCGGTGCGAGTATCGATCCCGAAATCTCGGTTGGCCTGCTCTGGGCTCATATATTCAGGCGTTCCAATAAAGGTATCATGCCTTGTGAAATGATGAGTTCGCTCTCCAGAGGAATCGATGGCCTTCGCAACTCCAAAGTCAATGACCTTGGGTAAGACTTGTCCATCTTGGTAACGAACAAGAATGTTTGAAGGCTTAAGGTCTCGGTGGATCACTCCCTTTCGGTGAGCATGCTCGATGGCTCGACAGATTTGGATCATCATTTTGATGCGCTCGTCGACATTGAGCAGGAACTCCGAACAGAATTCGGTCACTGGCTTTCCCGAGAAATACTCCATGACGAAGTACGGGCGCCCCTCGTCCGTGGCCCCAGCGTCGATCACTCTAGCAATGTGGGGGTGCTCCATGAGAGCAAGGGTTTGGCGCTCTATTTCAAAACGAGTGATGATTTGGTCGGTATCAAGTCCAAGCTTAAGGATTTTGAGGGCAACTTTTCGCTCAACTGGTTTGAGCTGTTTGGCAAGGTAGACTGATCCACCGCCACCTTCTCCAATTTTTTCCTCTAACCGATAAAATCCAAAAGTTTGTCCAACGAGGTTTTCTGGTTTCGCACTTGGACTGCGGTCGATCTTTGTCGGTAGCTGATCCATGAAACCTTCCAGGTTCCGTGATTTTTCAAGGAGGCTTTCAATTCTGTTTAGAAGCTGGGGGTTTTGCCTACAGGTTGCTTGGAGATAAGCCCGGCGTGAGTTGAGATCTACAAATTCACGGGCGGCCATGAAGATTTCGCGTTCGCTTTTTGTAGAGCTCATAAAACGATGATCAGAGAATAAAGAAACGAGAGTGAAGTTGTCAGCAGTTTTAGGAAGATCTTTCTTCTTTGTAAGAAAACGCTCTCAGGAGCATTATCAAGAGAGATGACCTTCGGCGAAACTTTTCAGTTAATCTCTCTCGTAGACTTTTGATCTCAATGAGCGACGTCACACTCATTCTTTCACGTCTAGAGAGCGGAGAGGCGACGGGTGAGCAGTTGCTTGACTCCGTTTATCAGGAATTACGGAGGTTGGCACAGGCGAAGATCGCCCGTGAACGCGCGGGCCACACCTTGCAGGCGACAGCGCTCGTCCACGAAGCTTGGATGAACCTGGGAAGTGAAAACTGGGAGAATCGCCGGCATTTTTTTGGCGCAGCAGCTGAGGCCATGAGAAGGATCTTGGTCGATCATGCGCGGCGAAAAAATGCGGCCAAACGAGGGGGTGGTCTTGGTGTCGTCGAGCTTGACGAGGCGCTTCTTGTCCTCAACCAGCCCTCAGAAGAATTACTTTCCATTCACGAAATCATCGAAGAGCTAGAGCAGGAGGATCCACAGGCCGCCGAACTCGTAAAACTCCGGTATTTTGTAGGGCTGACGATGCAGGAAACGGCGGATGCTCTCGGTCTCAAAAAACGCAAGGCTGAAGGGATTTGGGAGTATGGGAGGGTCTGGCTCCATCGTCGTTTGAGAGAGGGAGGATAAAAAGAGACTTTTTTTTGCGGATTTTTTCAACCAATACGCATGTGTAGAAAACCCCCACTTTTTTTAACCAAAATAAAACGATGAATAAGACCATTATTCTTAACTCAATCTGGGGTCTCATTGCTGTAGGCGCCTTTTTGGCTGGTCGGACTGACCAGAACTCCAATGGGCCTGGGGACTCTGCTTCCTCAAATGGTGCCTCTGCTTCCGGGCTTTCTTCTCGCTCGAGTGGAGCGATGGGAAGTTCCTCATCAGGGGCTTATGGGGCCAATGGCTCAACGACAGGTTCGCTCAATGGAAGCTCCTCGGGTGGAGTGACTGTGGCGCAGTTTCAATCGGAATCAAATGCGTTGCTGGCGAATAAAATGTTTGCTGATCTCCTGTTAGATCTCAACGCTGGGAATGCTCGCGAGCTTTTTGATGCGATGGTTGAGAAGCAGCGGAATGGAAATGACGTTGGCCAACAGATGGGCTTGCTGCTTGAAGCTTGGGGAAAGGTTGATGGGCCTTCTGCATTAGCTGCTGTTTCTGAGATGGGTGGCGATGGAAGGCGTCGTGGTTTCGCTTCGATTTCAGCAATGAAGGGTTGGGCTAGCAGCGATCCTGTTGCAGCAAAAGCTCATCTCGAGGGATTGGAAGATGGCTTTGAGAAGGGAATGATGACACAAGGTGTCGTCAGTGGTTTGGCAGAAGTGGATCCTTTCGCGGCGACTGAGTATGTCATGGCTCTTGACGCTGAGAGAGAGGCCTCGGCCGACGGCAACAACGATCGTTGGAGGGGGTTTGCGATTGATCGTCAGATGGAAGCCATTGCAAATGCACAAATCCAGCGTGGAATGAAAGATGCGACCGCTTGGGCGGAGAGCCTTCCAGATGGAACGATCAAGGCCTCGGCATTCGACCGAGTGGCAGATAGCTTTGCTCGCAATGACCCTCAAGAAGCGGCCGAATGGGTCAAGAATCATGCAGGACAAGAATATGCCGAAAGAGCAGTCCATGAGGTTTCAGAAGAGTTATCTCGTGAAGATCCTGTCGCAGCTGTGAAATGGGCTGGTGAGCTTCCTGAAGAAGCGCAGGCTGGTGCAATGAGCACGGCAATGGAGCGTTGGACCCGGGATGATCCTGAGGCAGCTGGGAGTTATTTGACCAATTTGGCTGATTCCACAACCCGAGATGCTGCAGTGAGTTCCTTTGCGCGAACTCTTGATCGTGAGGACCCTGCCTTGGCTGCCGAGTGGGCTGGTTCAATTACCAACGAGGCCACCCGGACCGAAACTCTCCAATCAGTGGCTCGCTCGTGGTTACGTAGTGATGCTGATGCGGCAAGAGCTTGGCTTCCACAAAGTGGGCTCTCAGCTGAAGCTCAGCAGCAAGCCATCGACGAGTCTTCACGAGGGGGGCGTCCAGATTTCAGGCGGCCACCGGGACGCTAATTAGATTTCATCCCGGTCTGATCATTCTCCTTTGAGGAAGTGAAGACCGAGTTGATGCGTTGTTGTTCAACGTTGTGTGCCAAACCCGCCAGCGCAAGCTGGCGGGTTTTTCGCATCCTTGTAACAAGGAGAAAGAGAATTCAGCGAAGTCATTTTAGGCTCACGCAAGTGTGAGCAGAAGCTCACGCAGAAGTTTCGCTGCCAGTGCTGTGGAGATCCCAGACGGGTCAAGAGGGGGCGAAAGCTCAACGAGATCGATTCCAATGACCTGATGACCTGAGAGGAGGTCGAGAATTTGCTCAACCTCACGATAGGTTGCTCCTCCCGCTTCGGGGGTCCCTGTTCCAGGGCATTCGGAAGGGTCAACGTAATCAATATCAAAAGTTACCCAGAGTGGTGCCTTCTTGAGGCGAGAGGGGAGATCTGAGAGGGAGACAAGCCGCTTTTGATCAATCATTTCCCGATATTCATCTTGAGTCCCGGATCTGATCCCATGCTGAATGAGTTGTTCAGAAGGAAGAAAATCAAGAACGCGGCGCATGGCGCAAGCGTGCGAGTGAGGAGATCCTTCGTAGTGCTCACGCAAGTCAGCGTGAGCATCGATTTGCAAAACTTGTAGGTTCTGGTGTTTTTCAAAAGCCGCACGGATTGCTCCTGGGGAAATCGAGTGCTCTCCTCCGATGATAACCGGGATGGTTTCATTTTTTAGAAGCTCTCCTGTTGCTTCATAAACGAGGGCAAAGACCTCCTCGGGAGAGCTTTGAGGATCAAAAGTTAAATCTCCAAGATCAGCAAAGCTGAGATTAGTAAGATCTTGGATTCGCCTTGGAGAATAACTTTCTATAGCGGCCTCAGAAATCTCACGAATGGCATTGGGTGCCAGTAAGGTTCCTTTTCTAAATGAAGCAGTTTTATCATACGGAACACCAAACAGATTGATGGATTGATGTCCTTGTTTTGCCTCCAAAAATGGAATTGTTGGCGGGGTGAAATCGGCCATTATCCGAGTCTGCACTTGAAGTTCTGATAACCGAATTCTCTTACTAATTCGACGGAACCGTCTTCTCGGATAATGCTAATAGCTGGCAAAGGAACTCCGTTGAAGGTGGTATTCTTAACCATTGTATAGTGGGCCATATCATGGAAAACGATTTGATCTCCAATTTGGAGAGGGGCATCAAAAGAATAATCCCCAATGACGTCTCCACTGAGACAGGTGGGGCCGCCAAAGCGGTAGGTGTATGCTTTTTGTCCTGGGAGGCCAGAGCCTTCTACTTCGGGGCGGTATGGCATCTCGAGAACGTCAGGCATATGGGTGGTCGCTGATACGTCAAGGACGGCGATCTGCATTCCATTTTCTACGATGTCAATGACGCTACCGATGAGAACCCCACCACCAGAAGAGATTGCTTCT
>JALRJZ010000018.1:0-269 GCA_023261045.1 Akkermansiaceae bacterium | reverse complement strand
AAAGATTTGCAACTGGGGGTAGCGCTGTTGCATTTCCTGAATCAATCTGATCAGGTGAGGGACATTGTAGTGATCCGAGGTAATGAGGTGGCCTCCACCCATATTAAGCCACTTCATTTTCCTTAAGTAGGGGTCAAACTTCTCGACAACATGGTCAAGCGTTCTCTCCAGAGCATCGGCACCTTGTTCACAAAGAGTGTGGAAATGGAGGCCTTCGATTCCCTCCAGGTCTTCGTTTTGAAGAAGAGAAGCCAAGACTCCAAATCGTG
>JALRJZ010000189.1 GCA_023261045.1 Akkermansiaceae bacterium | reverse complement strand
CGAATGTCGCGTATTTAGACATTCCCATAACAAATCGACTCTGATCCCTCTCGTCAAGAAAGAAACGTCACCAAAAACACCATTCAGCTCCGCTCTTCGAGCACCAAAATCTTGATGCCTGAGAGAAATGGTTGATCCCTGATGAGTCAGCCCCGCACCCCCCGAGAAAATGAGGGGCGCTTCACCAACCTTCCTTCCCTCCGCCGCACTACTTCCTCACACGGAAGAACATCCGCTGCTCGGTTGCTGAATTGTATCCCGGAATTCCAGCCGGGAAGACGTAGCTGGTTTGCTCGCCAGCCGATTCGATGGAGTCATCAATCTCAACCCAATCGATGAGATCGAGACTCGCCTCCAAGGTGTAAATCTTATCTTGCGGACGGGAGTTCCAGGTAATCTCAATATTCCCACTTCGGTCACGGATCACCGATGTGATGGCAAACTGAGGCCCACCACTCGTCAAACCATTGGGAGTTCCTCCGGCCGCAAGATCTGCAATGGTCGTCGCTGAGAGAACTGTCGACCAAACGGATACCTCGTCAACCATTCCGTTCACCCAATGAGATGGTGTTCCCCGCAAGATGGCCCCGATCGTGGTGTAGTTGACCTCCGGAGAGACAACATCTTTGAAAATCCAATTGTCCCGATCCAAGACGCCATCGACATAGAGCTGGATTTTCATCGTCGAATCATCGTGCGTGTAGGCAATATGATGCCACGTTCCATCAAGCGGCTGAGCGGTTGAATACTGGTGATTGGGAGAGTCCCCATCTCTCAGATAAATATCAACCGAGTCGTCATCTCCCGTGTTTTTCGTGCCGATGTTAAACAAAGGGTTATTGTTAAACTCGGAGCTTT
This sequence comes from Akkermansiaceae bacterium, assembly GCA_023261045.1. Lineage (GTDB taxonomy): Bacteria > Verrucomicrobiota > Verrucomicrobiia > Verrucomicrobiales > Akkermansiaceae > SW10. Next base: position 4,079 of record JALRJZ010000189.1, on the reverse strand, counting down.
CGGAAAAAATACGAAGGTCATTTTGACCAGTGCCCAGCACTTTCACCCACATCGAGATTGTGAAAGCCGGATTTTTGGTGATGGGCAGTAAGTCCGCCTCAGTGCTCGAGCGAACGAGATATTCCTCAAAGCCATCAAAGGCCACAGCAGTTCTTCCTTCATCTTCGACAAAGTTGCTTTCGTCCATATTCGCCAACTCAAGGTCGTAGGCATTGGGACCAAGGTCAGGCGTGGTGAGGCCATCGGTCTCGTCGAGCGGCCAGTAAGCCACCAGATGCTCCTCTTCTGAAGGGTAACTATTTTGATCAACGGGATTAGTCCCCGCCTCAATCTCTGCCTTATCTGGGATTCCATCTCCGTCACTATCGGCAGAAAGTGGATTGGTGCCCCGGGTCACTTCATCCCCATCCAACAAGCCGTCCTCATCCGAGTCAGATGAAAGAGGGTCGGTCTTAGCCACCACCTCAGCACCATCATCCAGGCCATCCTCATCGGTATCTGCGTCTGTCGGATCGGTGCGAATGAGCTTTTCGTCTGCGTTACTGAGATTGTCTTGGTCTGGATCTCCAGCGCCCGTCTGGGAGAGATCTCCGAAGACGGTCATCTCCCAGCTATCCTCGAGACCATCACCATCCGAATCCTGAGGGATAACGTGATTTTCAATCTGAAATCCATTGATTGCAAAGAGCTGATTGTGCACGGCCGAGCCAGCAGCACCACTCAGCGGCTCGAAGCGAATCACCACATCCGCCCCGGTGGAAGCAAAAGTCATCGTAAAGGTGCTCGCAGGTCCCGGCGTCTCTGCTCCGGACGAGGGATTTCCTCCAGGAGTACTATCGCTCTGATACCCATCCCCGACGAGAACCCCGTCAACGTAGACGTTAAAATTGGCAAAAACATTCTCCACATCGTGGTGAACCGACAGCCAATCATACTCACCCACAGGAAGCCCCGAGAGAGTAAAGTCAATCCAAGTGGGAACACCATTGGTCCCATCAAAATCACCATTGCCCCCATTTCCAGTCCTCGTATCCACCCCAATCCAATCGGTCACCAGCTCGAGGGGGAAATCACCCGGCTCGGTGTAGTTGGCATCATTGCCCGCACCCCTTCCAATGCTCTGCCTCACCCGGTTGTCTGTGGTGTTCGGCCACGAGGGCGTGAAGGTGACAGAAGGATTCCCAGCGAGAGTGGTGGCGTAAGTCACGGAAATGAAATCCTCAGCAACTTCGTGAGCCACATGGTAAGATTGATAGCCTGCGGCATTTTTTAGAGGGCTCGTTTCATTGGCTGGATCTCCAATCACGGGAGTTCCTCCGTTGCTTTGATTCGAATTAAAATCGAGCCAGAATGAGGCTAGAAGCCCCCCAGAACTGGCGAGAAAAACTGCGGTTGTGTATGTTAGAAATTTCATGCGTTTGTCTAGTTGTTGTGTGTTTTGTTTCGCCCCTGTTCGAACGATGATAGCGGCTGGTTTCACCACAATCATGATTCGATCATAGCGAAGATCTCCGCCTTGGAGAAAAGGGCGAGCGCCCAAGAGTAAGACTCACGTGACTCACCTCATCTCACGAATCAAACTCCTTACCACTCGGCATTGGACGCCGAGCAAAAAAAGAAGGCCAACACGCCTCACACGCAATGGCCTTGAAAAGCAAAAGAGCAAAATCTCAGCCTAGCGGCGGCGGCGCAAAAGGAGCACAGCTCCAAGAAGGCCAAGCAAGCCAGAGCTCGGCTCAGGGATTGCCCCACCGGCGTTTTCTAACTGAAATCCATTGATCGCAAAAAGCTGGTTGTGAACTGCATTACCAAGCTCACCACTGAGTGGTTCAAAGCGGATCACCACATCAGCACCTGTTGAAGTCAATGTTGTCGAAAAGGTCCCAGCAGGGCCCGCAATGTTTGCGCCGGAATCTGGATTACCACCCGGTGTACTGTCACCCTGATAGCCGCTGCCGACCAATGAGCCGTCTACGTAGACGTTAAAATTGGTGAAAACGTTTTCTGTATCGTGGTGGATTGAGGTCCAATCGTAAGAACCTGCGGGGAGACCTGAGAGGGTAAAATCGATCCAAGTCGGAGTTCCCGTCGTGCCATCGAAGTTTCCGTTTCCTCCATTGCCAGTGCGGGTATCGATACCGATCCAGTCGGTGACCAGCGCGAGAGAATAGTCACCAGGGTTGGTATAGTTGGCATCATTATTAGCGCCTCGACCGATGGACTGCATCACGCGATTGTCGGTGGTATTCGACCATGATGGAGTGAAGGTCACCGATGGATTTCCGTTCAAGGTCGTGGCATAAGTTGCCGAGACAAAGTCTGCGGCGACCTCATGGGCAACATGATAGGACTGGTAGCCATCCGCATTTTTTAGGGCGCTCGAGGCGTTTGACGGATCACCGCTGATGGGCGAGCCCCCTCCTGACTGATTTGAGTTGAAGTCGACCCAGAGGGAAGCCGAAGCGCTACCAAGAAGGGACAAACCAACCGTTGCTGTTGTGAGTGCGAGTTTCATAAATAAAAATCTATTTATTATCTCGAGGGTTATGGTCGCTTATAGAGCCCAAAGATCACTCATCAAGCAAAAAAGGCTTCTTTTCCAAAAAGACCCCTTTTCCCGCTTGGTTCTTCTCTTCATTGTTGAATACTAGCAGACCATCATGAAAGCGATCCAACTTGCGTTCATAACACTCCTCCTCTGCGGCTTCGTCCGCGGAGCGGAGGTGGATTTTACCAAAGACATCGCTCCGATCTTCGAAAAAAAGTGCCTTTCCTGCCATAATCCCAACCTTTCGAAGGGTGATCTTTCCATGTCCACCCTCGCCGAGATCAACGCTTACGATGAGGAGCTCCTCTTAGCTGGTGACCACAAGCAAAGCCTTCTCTATCAAATCATCTCTACCCAGGAGGGGCAAAAGAAACCTGAAATGCCAAAAAAGGGGGAAGCTCTCACCGAGGGTGAGCTTCAACTGGTGGCAACCTGGATTGACTCGGGGGCCACATGGCCTGATGGGCTGGTTCTGCGGGAAGCCGCAAAAGCCGACCGCACGTGGTGGGCCTACCAACCGCTCGGTGTTTCTGGAGCTCTTGAGGATCACACCATCGATTCCTTCATCCAAGCAAAGCTCAAGGACAAAGGCCTCTCGATGAATCCTCCTGCTGATCCCCGTCAATTCATTCGCAGGGCCGCTTATGACCTCACCGGTCTCCCCCCCTCCCAAAGCGAGGTGGATGAGTTTACCAAAGCGTTTTTAACACCCGAACACGAAGATCAAGCAGTCAAAGACCTCATTGAACGTTTACTCGCCTCGCCAGCCTACGGTGAGCGCTGGGGGCGCCACTGGCTTGACGTTGTCCGCTTTGGAGAGAGCAATGGCTTTGAGCGCAATGTCATTATTAACAATGCCTGGCCCTTCCGAGATTATGTCATTGAATCCCTCAATCAGGACAAACCCTTCGATCAATTCATCCGCGAACACCTCGCCGGAGATGCCAACCCCCAAGCAGCCCCCAATCAAGCCATTGGCAGTGCCTTCCTAGTGACCGGGCCCTATGATAATGTGGGCAATCAAGACGCCAAAGCCGCCGCTCAAATTCGAGCCAACACTCTCGACGAAATGATCCGAGCAACCGGGGAGGCCTTTCTGGGGCTTACCATTGGCTGCGCCCGATGCCACGACCATAAGTTTGACCCAATTACCAGCGAGGATTACTACAGCTTTTACGCGACCTTTTCGGGAGTAAGACACGGTGAGGGCACTCTGGAGACTACTGAAGAAGCCCAACAACGCACGCAGCAGCTGGCCCAACTCAACACCGAGAAGTCTGCGCTGATCTCCAAACGAGACTCCCTCAACTCTCAGCAACTTACTTCTGAACAACTCGAAGCAGAGCAACAACGGATCACGCAAGCCCTCGAGGCCTTGGAACAACGCATCAAGGCCGTCCCCCCACCCCGCCGAGTCTGGATTGGCTCTCGCCATGAGGACAAGGGGCCCTTTCACGTTTTTCTTGGAGGAGATCCTCAAAAAAAAGGAAGCGCGGTGGCCCCGGCGAGTCTCTCCGTTTTTGAAAACGTG
>JALRJZ010000188.1 GCA_023261045.1 Akkermansiaceae bacterium | reverse complement strand
TCTCCTCACTCATGAGAATGCCAATTTTTATTCAGCCGAGGGACTCTCTCGATTCGCAAAAAAAATCAAACCGGGCGGGGTGTTTGGGCTCTGGTCTGACGACCCCCCAGAAGAGAATTTCCTCAGGTCTTTAAATGAAGTTTTTAGCTCCGTAGAAACACACATCGTCCCCTTCCACAATCCCATTCAAGATCAAGAATTCGAGAGTACAGTTTACGTCGCCGTAAAAGCTGATTAATCTCTACCCATGGCAAACATCGGCGAGACAGCCACGCTTTCAGTCCTACGAGAAACCGGCGCTGGCTTGATCCTCGATGGTGGCGAACTTGGAGAAGTCCTCCTACCAAAATCCGAAAGGCTCGACTCTCAAAGCGAGCAGGCTGAGGTTTTTCTCTATCGGGATTCTGATGACCGCCCGATTGCGACTCAAAAACAACCCTACGTGCGGCCAGGATGTTTTGGAGTCCTCAAAGTCGCCTCAATAAACAATACAGGAGCTTTTCTCGATTGGGGGTTGAGCAAAGATTTGCTTCTTCCATATCGAGAGCAAAGCCATCTACCCGAAAAAGGAAAAAAGGTCGTTGTCTATGTTGGGGTTGATTTGAAAAGCAATCGTCTTGTTGCCTCTCAGAGAATTTCAAAGCACCTCTCACACCAAAGCCCTCCCTACCGCGAAGGAGACAAAGTAAACGCCATTATCTATGGGAAGACAGAAATGGGCTACAAAGCCATCGTCGACAATCAATACTCAGGGCTTCTTTTTAAAAACCAAGTCTTCGAAAAACTCTTCTACGGAGACGAACTAGAGACCTACATTTCACAGGTTCGACCCGACCATAAACTTGACCTTTCGCTCTATGCACCTGGGCGAGCAAAGGTCACCAACCTTGAGGAGAGAATTCTCCATGAACTTGAGATGCGAGGAGGCTTCTGGGCTCTCCACGACAAGTCAACGCCCGAAGAAATCCACCAAGAACTCGGTATCAGCAAAAAGGTTTTCAAGCAAGCCACTGGTTCTCTCTTTAAGCAAAGAAAAATCATTTTTGAAGAGAATGGCATTCGCCAGACCGACGCAGTTTCGTAATGCCTTCTTTACGCAGGAGAAATCCGCATCCATGATCAACTACCAGCTATGAGCAAACTTGCTGCCCTCCCCGCCGTCGAAAAACTCGCCAATCAATTAGCTCCTGAGGTCAGTCTACCTCGCCCCCTTATTAACCTCTTCGTTCGCCGATCCATTGAGCAATATCGGAGACGCATTCTTGAGGGAGAAGAGCATTCTCGCGAAGACATCGAAGACGAAACAAAGAACCAGCTAATTGCCTTTGCCAAGTCTCGCCTCAAGCCAGTCATCAATGCCACAGGAGTTCTCATTCATACCAACTTAGGCCGCTCCCCTCTCGGCCCTCGAGCTGCGCAGGCGCTTGAGCAAATCGCAACGGGGTATTCAAATCTTGAATTCGACCTTTCCACCGGAGCCCGCGGTAGACGTGCGGGCTATTTAGAGAACGCCCTCGCTTGCCTCCTAGAGACCGAAGCTGCCACTGCAGTGAACAACTGCGCTGCCGCTTTAGTTCTAACTCTAAGGACCCTTGTTTCCGGAGAGAAAAACGAGGTCATTGTCTCGCGCTCAGAGCTTGTTGAGATCGGCGGGGGATTTCGTATTCCTGAGATCCTGGAAACATCTGGAGCAAAGCTCGTAGAAGTGGGAGCCACGAACAAAACGCACCTGCATGACTATGAGAAGGCGATCACTCCTCAGACCGCCTTAATTCTAAAAGTCCACCGTTCAAATTTCTATCTCGAGGGTTTCACGGGTGAACCTGAAATCACCGAGCTGGCGGCCCTTGCCAAACAACACGCAATCCCCCTCGTCGAAGATCTCGGTTCGGGAGCGATGATCGACACGGAAAAACTCGCCCCCATTGAACATGAACCCACCCCTCAAGAATGCCTGAGTCGAGGAATCGATCTTGTCATTTTCTCAGGAGACAAACTCTTGGGTGGACCTCAATCGGGAATCATTGGCGGGCGCGAGGAGCTAGTCTCTCAGATCAAAAAGGAGCCTTTTTTCCGCGCCGTGCGCTGCGACAAGCTGATCTTAACAACCCTCCAAGAGTCGATTGACCAGTACTTAGAAACGAAGGCAAACCCCGCCCAAGCCGATGTTCCAGTCATCGCCTTTCTCAAAGAAGAACTCGCCACGCTCAAAGCTCGGGCGGAGCTCATCATCGAGCAACTCGGTGATCAAGCGGGTCAAGTTTCCATTGCCGAAACCAACAGCCGCCCAGGAGGAGGGACAATGCCTCGAAGTGAATTTCCATCAGTCGCACTCAAAGTGAACCCAAACAATCAGTCAGTCCAAAAGCTTGCCTCAAAACTTCGCTCCTGTGCTCGTGCAATCGTTGGATACACCACCGATGATGCTCTCTTCCTTGATTTACGAACAGTTTTCCCTACCGACGACCACCTGATTTGTCGTGAGCTTCAGTCCACCCTAGAGCTCGAGTGCTCCTCTTAAAAAACGACAACGAGTGGCCCTGAAAGTGCCTCATGTGAAATTTCCACATCGATCGACGGTCCGTTACTCCGCGCTTGGCGTGAAGAAAGCTGTTTGTTTCTGCGTAGGAAACTTAATCGCAGAATTCGAACGCAGTATTTCGAACACTTCTTCATCACTGACTAGCAAAGAATTACCTAAGGATATCTTGGGACCTGAATACCTCACCAATTCTTTGGCGACACCGCTATCGATAAATGTTAACCCTGTGAGGTCCAAGCTAATATTAGAGTTCGATAGTTCTCTTGCCACGTCTCTGTCTATAAGCTCTACACCCTTCAAACTCAGCCACGTCCCTCGAAAGCGTGACAGTATCTGAGCGACGTCTTTTTCTATTGATGCTAGGCCCCATAGGTGCAGTTGGCTCCCCTCCTTTTTCACCAACTCCTCAGCTACATTAGTATCAATTGACGATAGGCCTAGAACCAAGGACCCTTGAAACTGAGCTAAACCATAAGCAACATCTTTATCAACCGAAGTTACGCTCTCAAGATACAGCGACTGACCTTTCCACTGCGCCAACTCATAAGCAACTTGTTTATTTATCGAAACAAGACCAGAAAGTTTTAGCCACCCTCCCTCATACCTCGCTAGTTCCCGACTAGCATCTCGGTCAATTGAAGTCACGCCGGCCAGATTCAAATTACCCCCATACTTTGCTAACTCCTCAGCTACACCTATATCAATAGAAGTCAGGCCAGTAAGGTTCAGCCAATCCCCTTTCCACTTGGCCAATTCCCGAGCAACGTTTTTGTCTATTAAAGTCAGGCCGGACAACTCAAGTACGCCTTCGTCCGCAAATGTCAAAACCAGCTCAGCGGCCTGGTCTACAGTTAAAGAATCGATTTCATCTGGATTCGTTATCAGGTAATCCGAGAGTATTTCACGATTTCTGCGCTTAATGATACGCTTGGAAAGTTTTGTTGCACTGATCTGAGAAGAATCGGAGCCCTGCCCATACTTTGTCATCGATGAAAATCGCTGACCATCTATGGCCCTCGCCTCTTCAGGCCTCGATTTTTTGAAAAAAATCAGACCCATAGCCAAAAGTATTAAAACGACACCCGCTATTTGAGAGGGACCCAATTTCACCCTTCGGCGATAATAGAATTCCAAAAGAATACAACAAATAAAGTCATAGTGATCATGGCTCCGAGTTTTCTAAAAACCGACTCAGACCTTACACGACGGTGTATCACTTACCCATTTCACCCCAAAGAAAAACCCACTAACTCATTGAGCTAAAGGGCTTTACAAAAATGGCGGATCGGGAGGGATTCGAACCCTCGATACCCGCAAGGGTATACTCCCTTAGCAGGGGAGCGCTTTCGACCACTCAGCCACCGATCCAGTGTCAAAGTCGACGCGCGGGATATGAACACCTCTCAATGGTTTCGTCAATCGGAAGAGTAAGTTAATTTCACTCTTTACCCAAATCTCCCAAAGAGATGTCTCTAAAAAAGACTCACCGAATGAGATTGGCGAAACGCAACGGCGCGAGACTCACCCTACCAATCGACATTCTCTCCCCGCGTATCGATATGGGTAAAAGCCCCATATCGACCAATTCCCCCGTGAAAAACGCCCTTGTTTCTGACCTTGCGCGCGGCAGAGACCACAGAGCTCGGAGAAATCTCAAATCTGAGGTCAAGAGCCCGATTTCTCATATGCCATGAGTTTGCCTTGGCCCCCGGACAGAGACGATTATAGGCCGCCGTGCGATAGGCCGATGTCACCTCGATCACCGATCGCCCGAGACTCGACGCAACAGAATCTGCAGCTTCCAAAGTTTGGGCCATTCCCTGCCACAGCGCCTTAGGTGGGAGAGTATTCCACACACTGCCTCTCTTCTTAGCGTGAGACTCAATGACTTGCAAGGGATTGAGATACTTCAGCTTCAGGCTCTCGAGATAGCGATAATAGTTCTGAATCGCGGACTCCCCTTCTCGGCTGATCCACTCTCCGGGCAGATGATCCAAACTGACCGGCGCATAGCGGCGAAACAAAAACCCACTCCCTGTCTGAACCGAGGCGAGGGAGCTAGCCAGACCCACCGCCAAGACCTTACGACGACTGTGAGTCGGCGCTGGCTTGAGCTGGTTTTGATCAGGCATCGGGGCGGCAATACCTCTCAAAATGACCGACCGCAACCCCTTAATGACAGAAACAAAAGATTCATCCGACCCCTTAAAAAATCCTGATATTTTAACCTATTTAAAGGTCCACGCTCTCTCGCCTTTGAACCCAAGAAATCAAATCAAAAAATGAGCGATTTACGCTTTGAATTCACCCTTCCAAGGTCTAACGTGCTGCGCAGCAGGGCCTGTAGTTCAATGGATAGAACAATGGTTTCCGGTACCATAGATAGGGGTTCGACTCCCTT
>JALRJZ010000187.1 GCA_023261045.1 Akkermansiaceae bacterium | reverse complement strand
CCAACTTTGAAGTCTGCAGTGATGTCAGGATGAGAGTTGAGAAGCTCAACGCCCACTTCGGAGATAGGGTCAGAGACCAAAATGCGACTTGGCATAGCGGCGTCTCGTTAGCGTAGCGGGGCACCGAAAGCAAGAGTTGGACCTAGGAAAACCGAATTTCGCGGGTTTTTTTGGGAGATTTGATGACACAGGGCGATCTTTCCTTCCTCTAAAGGGACGAAAAACGGGATTTCCTCGCAAGGTAATCAGGGATCGAGCTTGATGTTTTGATCTCAGAGATGAAGAGTCTCGCCGGTATGTGCGACAATCACAATATGCGCGAGTTTTCTTCCAAGGTTCTTGATGGTCCTGATCGGGCCCCAAGTCGGGCCATGCTTTACCCGGTTGGCTTCAATCAAGAAGATTTCAAAAAGCCAAAAATCGGGGTTGCATCGACCTGGAGCCAGGTGACGCCATGCAACTTCCATATCGATCATTTGGCTAAAGAGTCGGCAAAAGGAGTTGATGCGGCTGGAGGGAAGTCAGTGATCTTTAATACGATAACGATTTCTGATGGGATTTCCATGGGCACTGAGGGAATGAAATATTCTTTGGTTAGCCGTGAGGTGATTGCTGATTCGATCGAAACTGTGGTGGGTTGTGAGGGAATGGATGGATATGTTGCCATCGGGGGGTGTGACAAAAATATGCCCGCCTGCATTATGGCGATGGCGCGGATGAACCGTCCTGCGGTCTTTGTCTATGGAGGGACCATTCTTCCTGGATGTGCCACTCTGAAGGGGGAGCAAAAAGACCTCGATATTGTTTCTGTCTTTGAGGCTGTGGGTAAACATGCCAGTGGAGAGTATTCTGATCAAGAGTTACAGACCGTTGAGGAAACAGCGATCCCAGGACCAGGGTCTTGTGGTGGGATGTATACCGCAAATACGATGGCCAGCGCGATTGAGGCCCTTGGAATGAGTCTTCCCAATAGCTCCGCTCAGTCAGCGGTTGGGGATGATAAAAAACGCGATAGTTTTGACGCTGGCGCGGCTGTTCTACATCTTCTTGAAAAAGGGATTAAGCCGCGCGACATCATGACTCGTAAAGCGTTTGAAAATGCCATAACAGTCGTTATTGCTCTCGGTGGATCCACGAATGCAGTTCTTCACCTGCTCGCCATGGCTCATGCCGCGAACGTTGAACTTTCGATCGACGATTTTACAGAAATTGGCAAACGCGTCCCAGTTTTGGCGGATCTGAAGCCGAGCGGAAAGTATGTGATGGCTGAAATGGTTAAAATTGGGGGATTGATTCCACTCATGAAACAATTGCTTGCCGATGGATTGCTTCACGGTGATTGCCTGACAGTGACAGGTAAAACCGTTGCTCAAAATCTTGCGAATTCACCACTTGAATTTCCAGAAGGCCAAGATGTGGTGAGGCCTCTCAGTGATCCGATTAAAAAAGATAGTCATTTACGCATTCTATACGGCAATCTCGCTCCAACTGGAGCAGTTGCTAAGATTTCGGGTAAGGAAGGTCTTACCTTCACCGGAAGGGCGAGAGTTTTTGACTCCGAGGAAGAGGGAATGAAGTGCATTCTCTCAGGGGGAATTACAGAAGGTGATGTGATTGTGATTCGACGAGAGGGACCCAAAGGAGGTCCTGGAATGAGAGAAATGTTGGGGCCGACAGCTGCTGTGATGGGGCGTGGTTTAGGTGACAAGGTTGCCTTGATCACTGATGGAAGGTTTTCGGGGGGAAGCCATGGTTTTGTCGTTGGTCATATCACTCCAGAAGCATACGAAGGGGGACCTATTGGACTGCTTCAAGAAGGGGATACAATTACCATTGATGCCGAGAAAAATGAGATCTCAGTCGCTCTTTCTGAGCAAGAGCTAGATGTGCGCCGAGCGCAATGGGTTCAACCAGAACCTCGCTATACCCGTGGTGTTCTTGCAAAATATGCGAAGTTAGTCACAAGTGCGAGTGAGGGGGCTGTGACTGATAAATAGCATCAAAAAAGGACTCTAAACGAGCAAAGCCCTCATCTTGATGAGGGCTTTTTTTTTGATCAAACGCCTTTTTGAAGTCTCAGGCTACTTTTCTTGGACTTCCTCAGAGGCAGGGGGGCGACCTTCGTTAATATCGCTTAGCAGTGTAAACTCACCTTTGGCGCGACCACGCAGATTTGATTGATGAGTTGTGTAGCTTAGATTGAGTCCAGCATAGAGTGCAAGACAGCCGCAAATTGTGAGCGAAAGACCATAAAGAAAACCACTACCTTGTGTGCTTGAAGCCAAGATTTGTGGTGCGGGAAGAGGTGGTTTTGGTTGAGCTGATGAGACCACCATCTTTCGTTTGAGAGTTTCATTCTCGGGCTTTGAATGACGCTTCTCATAATCTTCGAGAGTTTCCTGCTTCGGAGTGTATTGCTCTTCGTCAAGCTCATCGAGTTCGTCAGTGCTCAGTTCATACTCAAATCGAACATCACCTACTCGAATCTTTGATTCATTGGTGAGGTCAACGATGTGCATGTATTCATCTCCAAGGCGCAGGCCGTTGGTCGATTGGTTATCTCTGAGAATATATCCACCAGAGATTCGCTCTATGATACAATGCTTTGAAGAAACCGAGGGGCAATCAATGACAATATCATTTTCGCTCCCTCGACCGAGAGTGATTGTTTCTTTATCGAGGCCAAAGCGGTATGGTTGGGAGTTTTCCCCTGGAATGGTAATGCTAACTCTTGGCATGGCTGAAAATGATTACCTTATGATTTCACCACAGGGCGAAAGGGTTGGCGATGAGAAAACTCGGATCTCTTGAGCTTGCCTTTTTAAATTAAAAAATGAGCATGGTTCGGGATGGAGAGGATTCAAGCTCACAATATTACCAAAAAGTTCGGATCGGTGACGGCTCTCAACGAGGTCTCTTTGGAGATTGATCCAGGCGAGCTTTTCTTTCTCTTGGGAGGCAGTGGTTGCGGCAAAACCACCTTGTTGAGATGTATCGCAGGTTTGGAGCAGCCAACCGAAGGTGATGTTTTCTTTGGTCAGCGACGAGTGACGAAGTTGCCCACTCATAAAAGAGAGGCTGCGATGGTTTTTCAATCATACGCGTTGTGGCCACACATGACGGTGGGACAAAATATTGCCTTTGGACTCGAGCAAAGGAAGGTCGAGAAAAAGGAGATTGAGCGAAGGGTTCAGGAAGCTTTGGAGATTGTGAAGCTGGGTGGTTTTGGAAAAAGGGGGATTGATCAAATGTCTGGTGGTCAGCAGCAGCGCGTATCCCTTGCGAGGGCTCTTGTTGTGAAGCCAAAGTGCCTTCTTCTTGATGAGCCTCTCTCCAATCTCGACGCGCAGTTACGTCTTGAAATGCGTTCAGAGATTCGCCGAATCGTTAAAGAAAACCATCTCACGGCGGTTTATGTGACCCATGATCAGGCAGAAGCTCTTTCGATGGCAGACCGTCTCGCTGTCATGAATGCTGGCGAGATCGTGCAGGTTGGATCTCCTGAGGAAGTCTATCGTAGACCAGTCTCGAGTGATGTGGCGGCCTTTATCGGAGAAACTAATCTTCTTAAGGGGGTGATGAGGGATCGAGAGGTTGTCGAAGTTCTAGGGTCCAAAATCAATGGCTCTGTCATTGGAGAGCACGCCGCTTTGAAGCCAGGTTCTAATGCCATTGTTTCCATTCGTCCTGAGGCTTTCACAATCGTTGCTCCTGAGGGTGCCCCCTTACAGGGAAGAATCATTCAGCGGGTCTATCTTGGTAGTGTGATTCAATACTCAGTTTGCTTGAGTAATGATCAAATCGTCCAGGTGTCGGAGCAAAATCCAGCTCATCTTCGGGAGCCTGATTCTGAAATTGTAGGGCTTTCAGTCTCCTCAAAAGATGTCTCTCTTTTAGAAAAATGAAAAGAGGTCTCACGAAATATCTAGGGGTCTTAGTGCCGATGGTTGTAGTGATCGCGGCCCCTTTGGTGTTGCGAGACGATGAGGTCGTTGGAGCTCGGCAAGCTGATTTGCGCCTCGAGGTCATTACCCCTCATAACGAGGCGATACGGCGAGAGTTTGGCGACGCTTTCTCTAAATGGCATGAGCAAAAAAATGGAACTTCTGTCTACATCAATTGGAGGACTCCTGGAGGTACAAGCGAGATTAAACGGGTCTTGGATAGTGCCTTTCTCACGGCAGAAAAAAACGGCAAGCAAGGAATCGGAATTGATCTCTTTTTTGGTGGGGGAGTTTATGACTTTAGCTTGCAAGCCAGCGAGAAGCGCTTCGAGGTGCTCTCAATTTTTGATGAACAAAAAGAATTGTTCGAGTCAGGAGTGATCCCCACTATGGAAAGTGGTGAGAGGTTCTACCCCGAAGAGCGAGATTGGCTAGGGGTTTGTTTGTCTTCTTTTGGGATTTGTTACAATACGGATAATCTGAAGCGTCGGGGGATCAAACCGCCTCAATCTTGGATGGATCTTGGAGACCCTTCGTATCAAAAAGGAATTGCTCTAGCAGATCCAACAAAGAGTGGTTCAGTAGCAAAAGCTTTTGAAATGGCTGTCCAGCAGCAGATTCATCTCAAGCTAAAAGAGGGATTGTCTCAGGAGGAGGCTTGCGTCCAAGGGTGGAAGAAAGGTTTAAATCTGATACAGGCCATTTCGGCCAATGCGAGGTATTTTACTGATAGTGCTTCGAAGGTTCCGCACGACGTTGCTCAAGGGGATGCGGTCGCTGGGTTGTGCATCGATTTTTATGGCAGGTCATATAGCGAAAGTTTAAAAAAATCAGATGGGAAAAGTCGACTTGAGTTCGTCACCCCGGTTGGAGGGTCTTCGATTAGTGTTGACCCGGTAGCGATTTTGAGGGGAGCGCCCCACAAGCAGCTTGCAGAGGAATTTGTGAGATTCCTTTATACGCCCAAGGGGCAGATGCTTTGGAATGCAAAGCCGGGCTCAAGATTAGGGCCTCGATCACGTGCGCTCAGGCGCTTGCCTGTTCGGCGAGATCTCTAT
>JALRJZ010000186.1 GCA_023261045.1 Akkermansiaceae bacterium | reverse complement strand
GATCTTTAGAATAAGGCCGCGGGCTCTTCGCTGCAAAAATAATGGTCCCATAGGGACTTTCATAGGGGATGACTTGCAGGACCTTCTCGTTTGTAATTCGCACATGCAAACTATCAGGGTCGTCAACTCCCCGGTGGCTTGAAGTAGCGCTCGAAGTTCTTGCTAGAGAACATGCGACCTCGACCAACTTCTTCTCATTAATTTTATCAAAATAGCTGTTCCCTCTTAAACTACATAAGCAATAGGCCTCTGAGGGTGATTTTTCGTCCAAAATCCCCTTTACCGTATTGGCAAAATCCTCGAGATCCTTTTCCGATTGAGGACGATTCTTTGAAGATGCACTTTGTCGATCAGTCGCGGCCTCCTGATTTGTAAAACTCTCTCTTTGAAGCTGGCGGGCCTGTGTAAGATCCGTGACAATTTTAAAAGGCGATTTAAAACGGACTTTATACTCGGTAGGTGCCTTCTTTGGAATCGGCGTAACAGAAACCTCTCTTGCCCCCTCTTGCTTTCCAAGCTTTTGCCCATCTTCATTCTGACTTATACGGACAACCAAAGGTGGCTGAGGTGGCAATGGTTTCAAGCTGCCTAGATCCTTCGTGGTTTTTGAGCTAAACTCTTTTTCTACAGATCTTTTTCCGATCTCACTTGAACCCTTTTGATTCCCTTTTTCCGGCTTGTCGCTGGTTTTGAGTGCCTTGACTCGAGCGGCTTCATGTGACTCCTCTCTCGGAGGGGAAATCAAATCTGTCTTTGTTTCGATTCTCTCAATCCCCTCAACCACATCGGATGAATGATCTGACGGTTTCCCTTGTTGAGGTAAGGAGCTGTCTTGATCCTTGACTTGGGGTTCTAATATTGCGGATTCATCCTCGGCAAAACCGACAAAACTATTCCCGTATATTGATTCAGGAGTGACGGGAGCTGGAGGCTCTGCCGGCCTCATCAACTCTTCGGCAAGAGCTCTGATACCTTCGGCATCTACCCACTGATTGACTGTTTCGTTCTCCATCATTTATTGGTTCCCAAATAGCTCATTCTGGCATCAAGCTCAGATCTCAATTCTTCAAAGACGGATTGAACTGAGAATCCCTCCTCCATCACTCCGACAGGAAGCCCCTTTGCGCTTGCTCTCACAAAAAGGTCATCTCTTGGAATTTCGGTCTTCATGACCATTTCAGACGGCAATAAACCACGCAAGGCATCTGCTGATTCCCGACTTTCTTGAAGGTTTTTCTGCACCATGGTGAGAACAACCCCCAAAATATGAAGCCGGGAATTCACAGCCCGCATCCGTGTGAGCGCTTCTAACATTTTTGGAACCGAACGGACCCCGAGTGGTTCCGCTTGTTGAGGGACAATCACACCATCTGATGCGCTCAGTACATCTGCAGTCACCCCGAAAAGTCCAGCCGCGCAATCAACAATGCAGACATCGTAGCCAAGGGAGGCGATCTCGGCTAGAAATGACCGAACTCGATACAAAGTGACTCCGGCTGCACTACTGCTCATTTCATAAGCGCTTCCTTGTCCAGCGGCGACTAAGCTAAAGGTCTTTAGCCTGGTGGGAACAATAATCTGTGAAGCCTTGATTGCTGGATTGCCTAAAAGATCAAAAAATCCAGACAAATGCCTCGATTGCCTTGTCAGAGAAAGACCAACCGAACCTTGTGGGTCCGAGTCCACCAAAAGAGTCTTCCTACCCATCCTAGCATAGGCATGCGCGAGGTTAATGGCTAAGGTTGTCTTCCCAACACCACCCTTCTGGCTGCTAACGGCTAAAGTAATCACAGAAATAAAACTTAGTATAACAAGGACGGAGCACGACTTCCTGCTCTTTCGGCGAAATAAAACATTTCCAATGCCGTTTGTCTGGTCATGTCCCAGAAAATCTCTTATCGCCCTTGAGTGCTTCGCACTCTCAGATTTAACTTCTCATTCAAACTGTATTCTCACCCGTTGAAACCTCTCTTCCAGTCATCGACAGTATTTAAAACCTTGCTGAGCATCCTCGCTCTCACCCTGATTTCCTGTGAATCGGAGCGGAAGGCAAAGCAGCAAGCTGACTCAAATGAGAGTGACTTTTATCAAGGGGAGAAGGCCCAACTGAACCTCGGCGATCTTTCCAATGAGCTTAGTCAAGCTGAAACCGATTTTCTAAGATCCTTCCAGAACGAACCGATTGCGTGGCAGCTTTGGAATCATCAGGTTTTGGAAAAAGCTCAAAAAGCACAAACGCCAATCTTAGCTGTCGCCGGAGATGGAATTTTAAGACAATCTCGGGAGATCATTAAAACCCTTGGGACCGAGAGCGACTTAAGAGATCTTCTTACCCAAGATTTTATATGCACGATCTGTGATACCCATGCGCATCCAGAACTCCAGATTCTGTCTTATCATTTAGCTCACGAGGTCAAGCAACAGCCGGCCCCACTCAACTTCATCTGGCTCACCCCACAAGGAGATCCGATTACCTGGATGCCGTTCACTTTAGATTCCAATAATGGTAACGAGCGCCGCCTCAAAAATCTCCTAAAAAATGCGGTGGCGATGGTGAACGATATTTGGAAAAACGGCTCGCAGTATGCGATTGAAAATAGTCGCCGCAATAATCAGGACCGCAACCTTCGCTTAACTTTTAGCAACTCGGAATCCTTTGGGATCTACCTAACCACACGTAAAGAGGCATTTCGCTCTGGCACGAGGCAGTTAAGCACCCTGTATCGTTCAGACACAAAAACACTAGACTTCAGTGGTGGCCTAGCTCCAACACACAGCTTGAACTTATTGGCGCTTGGAAGCCTTTCCAAAGACCTCACTGCTGAAGTCAATCAGACCTGCCTAGAGGCGTCCACTGAGCTAGCCGAAGAGCTTCTTAACCAATCATTGCGAGACCAACTCGACGGATCTTTTTTTTACTCAAAGCGAACACCCGATTGGTCACTTCCGTTCTTCTCCAAAACCCTCGCATCGCAAACACAGGTCATCCAATCCCTTTTTCAGGTTGGTGTATTGACAAACAATCGATCGTTGATCGACGAAGCTTTGATGACGCTGCGCACACTCAACACTTGGTTTGAGTCTTCAATCGCCTACCAATCACCGATGAATGACCCCGATCTCTCGGGGCGTTTTCTATGGGATCAGCAACAATTATCAAAGATCCTCTCCCCTGATGATCTCTCATTTGCTCTCCGAGCGTTTGGCATCAAGAAAAGCGGCAACATTCCCCTTGAGATGGATCCTGCCGGGCTTCTTTCCAAGCTGAGCTCACTGCGTTCTCCTTACTCCGTTGTTGAACTCAGCGAGAGTTTTGGGATTTCTCAAGCTGAAGCTATAGAACGACTTCAAAACATCAAAAATAAGCTTAAAACGCACCGAGAGGGTTCGTTGCAATTCTTTCATGAAGGGCAACTCTCGTGCTCCGATTACGCAATGATGGTGCGCTGCTTTATCACTGCAGCGACAATCTCGCAAACACCTGAAGATCTTAAGGTCGCTGAGAATGCAGCTGAGCAACTTCTTTCGATTTATTACGATGGCGAAAGCGGCCTGCATCGGATCGCTAAAAGGGTGTCTGCAAAAGCTCACGACTACGGAAACGTCGTGGTAGCACTCAGTGAGCTCTATCAACTCACTCTCGATGAAAGCTACATTGAACTTGCTAAAAAAATCTTAGATGAGGGCATGGAGCGCCTTATTACATCAACAGGTTTGATTGGAGAATCTTCAATGAAGAATTCCCTGATTCCCACTGAGATTATCTCTCCCTTTATGATCTTTGGAGAGAGTTCTCTTGGTCTCATGGATCGCGCGGCTCTGACAATTAAGTCGATCACCGGAAGTCGAGATTACGATTCATTTCGAAAAAAAGCGAAGTCCCTTATTTTGACCTCTTCAAAGAACCTTAAGACACCTGTCGCAAATCTCGATTTCTTGACCACGTGCGCATACGGTGACAGCCCCCTGATTGCGGTCTTGAGTGGAGACCATCACTCTCCAAATGGTCAGGAACTCCTCACTCAGCTCAACTCTAGAAAATACCTTTCTTTCCTTTTTGTGCGCAAACAATCAGGATCTTCTGTTTTCAAAGAACTTTCGAAGATTCCCTCACTGCCTAACCAACCTTCGGTGACTTTCATTCAAAAGGACGCCATCTTAGGAACCGCGAAAACAGCGTTAGAAGTTGAAGAAATGCTCCAAGACCTCCTATTTTCTAGAAAATAGGATTGGAAACAGGCTTGCTCAAAATAAGAAAAGCCTCAGGGTCAGCACCAAAATTAATTACCAAATAAAAAAGGCATGAGTGAAAGACGAGCTTCCAGTCAGAGGGATACAGCAGAAACTAAGATTCAACTCGCTCTCAATCTTGATGGTGAGGGAGTTTCAACCATTGATACCGGAATTGCCTTTTTCGATCACATGCTCACTCTCTTCTCGCGCCATTCTTTAATTGACCTTGAGCTCAAAGTCGATGGAGATGTCCAAGTCGACTATCACCACACTGTGGAAGATACCGGAATCGTATTAGGAGAATGTCTGAAGGCCGCTTTGGGTGATAAATCGGGCATCCGACGTTATGGTCATGCTTATGTCCCAATGGATGAAACATTGAGTCGGACGGTCATTGATTTGAGCAACCGTCCGCAGCTGGAGTTGCGCACCCCCGAACACGTAGCGGACGCACAAAACTTCCCCTTCACTTTGGTAGAAGAGTTCTGCCGCGCTTTAGCCGCAAATCTAAGGTGCAACCTCCACATTGAATTGCTTTATGGCCGAGATGGACATCACATTAGCGAATCGATTTTCAAGTCTCTTGCTCGGGCTCTGCGCGCCGCAGCGGAGAAGGATCCGCGCATGAAGGGAATCCCCTCCACTAAAGAGGTTCTCTGATCATGAAAAAGCTCGGAATGATTGATTATGGGCGAGGAAACTTGCGCAGCGTAATCAATGCCTGCCAGTCCCTAGGTTTTGACCCAATCCTTGTCACAAAGCCAGAGGAGCTCGACGGAGTCCGCCATCTCATTTT
>JALRJZ010000185.1 GCA_023261045.1 Akkermansiaceae bacterium | reverse complement strand
ATCGGGAATTGGCCTATCAAAACGAGGATTACTGGAAAGCTTGGCCCCAGGGCCAGCCCAAGAGCTTGGAGCAGTTTAAGCAATGGGCAAAAACAGGAGTAGAAAAAGCGCCCTATCGAGGAGCAACCCAAAAAGAACAGCAGGACTATCAACGGAGTGAAATCGAACGGAGTATTGCCTACTGTAAAAAAATTGGTCTGGGTGTTCGGAAGTAAGCATTTGCGGGATTGAGCTCATGGAGGCGCGTTCGATAAAGTTGAGTCCAGCCTGCTTTGTTTTTCTCGGGTGCTTGTGGGGTGCCTCTCTGGCTGAAAGCTTGGGTGCGACCCCAACGACCTGGGCGCAAATTGGACGTCAGGTTTTTTTTGATACCAGTCTGTCTGAACCTCGTGGGCAAGGTTGTGTCTCGTGCCATCAACCAAAGGCAGGATTTGCCGATCCTCGGCAAGTTTCTCCGGGAGCCGTGAAAGGGCGCCAAGGTCTAAGAAATGCGCCTACTTTGATGTATGCCGCATTGATCCCCTCGCTCAGGCTGGAAGATACCTACGATGAACAGGGCGAAGTGGAATATCTCGTTGAGGGAGGCTTTTTTAGAGATGGTCGATCGCAAAACATCTTTGAGCAAATCAGAGTGCCCTTTTTTGAGCCTCAGGAAATGAATCTCAAAGATGACGCGGCGTTGGCTCACAAGCTGCGCAATGCGGCGTACAAAAAAGAGTTAGAAGGATTCGTCGGCGAGGAGGTTTGGCAAGATGATTCTAGGCTTAATAACTCCGTGTATCGTGCTTTAGTGGAGTTCCTCAGAGAACCAGTCTTTCGTCCTTTTGACGCTCCTATTGATGATTATTGGGCGGGTCAAACCGAAGCGTTGTCTTTGGCGCAACGTCGTGGCCTCAAAGTTTTTGAGAATGAGGGGAAATGTGCCAATTGCCACTGGACATCGATTTCTGAATGGCCAAAGCCGTTACTGACGGATTCAGGCTATGACAATGTGGGAGCTCCTGGGCTTGGTCAGAGAGATCCTGGTTTGGGTGGTGTCACAGGCCTCAAAGAAGAGTTGGGTTTTTTCAAAGTACCAACTCTGAGAAACATTGCGCTGACCGCCCCCTATTTTCATAATGGCTCGATCAAAAGTTTGAGAGAAGTCATCGAGTTTTATAACCAGAGGGATGTTGAGCAGGGGCGTTGGGAACCGCCTCACTATCCAGGCACGATGAATCGGGAGGATCTTGGAGACTTGAAGCTCACGCAGCAGCAAGTCGATGACCTTGTAGCGCTGATGGAGGCTTTCACGGACCGAAGCTTGCTGAATCTTCAAGAAGGTGATCTGCTCCCAAAAGTTTCAAGCGCGATTCCAGCGACCGAGCAAAGTAGGGCCTTTTTTATGGATCCACCAGACCCGATCGATGTGAGCTCACCACGACGTCCTTCCAATCGGGTCGCCAAATAAAAAGAGAGAAAGCTCGCCAGAGTTCTTGATAAAAAGAGATCGCCAAGCTTCGGTGAAAATGGCATTCTAACAGGTGAGCTCTTATGAAAGTGCATAATACTAAACTAATGAGCCTTTCCCTCTTGGCTTGTGCGACCGGATTGTCTTCGGGCGCCTTGGTAAGTTGGGGGGCCGTGGGCACAAACATCCAGGCTGGAGACATCCTGGAGTCTGGGAGCCCATTTCTTGCGGTCAACGGAGGCACCGACACGGCAATTCTGACCGTGGGTAGCAACACCTTCTACCCTTCCCCATTTACGAATGCGGTTAGTGGAGGTGTGAGCAATACTGGAAATGGGGGGTTTTATTCTCCTTCTTCTGGTGATGTGAACCTCGACGCCGTCTTAGATAGTCACACCTACATCAGCGGGGCAAACCCCTCTGGCCAAGGAACAGTGACCATTGAGGGCCTCACCGTCGGCAACACCTATGAAGCTCAGTTCATTGGTGTTGGTGATGACCGTGGATGTTGTGCTGGACGTGTCCAGTTCGTTGACGATGGCAACGGAAACGTGAGTGGCGGCCTGACCCGGGGAACCGGTGATTGGGTTGTTGGAACATTCGTTGCTGACGCGGCGTCACAGAACTTCTACGTGACGGGTGAAACCGATCCAGGCTTGAGTGGCTTGGTGATCCGTGACCTGGGTGTGACTGCAGTGCCTGAACCAAGTGCCGCTGTTCTGTGCCTTGCGGGCCTTCTTGGATTGATGGTGCGTCGACGCCGCTAATTCGACCTTATTCTTAAAAGAATCAACCGGGCTTCCTCGATGAGGTTGCCCGGTTTTTTGATGACCCGCGTTTATTGTGTCGCACGGACTCTGATAAACGACTGATTCTCACTGCCGATGGGAGCGGCACTCCGATAGGTGACCGTTGAGGTTCCATTGAGATGGTCGATTTCACTCACGAAGACAACATCAGGGAGACTCGTCCATTCCTGAAGGTCTGTAGAGATTTCGGGTATAAGATCAATGGCGTTCTGTCCCTGCAGATTGCGGCTGTAGGAGACGGTGAGATACTGGTCCGTGAGCCCCTCAACTAAAAATGGAGCACTCGAAACCTGGATGTGATCCTTGGCATCATGAGCGAGGGAATCACTGGAACCCAAAGCAAATTCCATGAGGGCAGAGAGTCCATCGCCGTCGAGGTCATCACTCGCATTTCCTACAAAGCCGAAGGAATCTTCGGAACCAGGAGCACCATTGGCGCTGCTGGAGGAAACCCAGTTTTCTGCAAGGCCATGATCGGGAACGGGTTGGCTTAGAGATTTTAACACAAGAGTGAAATTACTTCCGTCGGCAAGCGGCCAAGGAAGTTCGTCGTCATAGGTGAAATTATGAATATCGTTCCCAGCAGCGTCTATCAGCACGATTTGTTCGCCATCATTGCCGAGACGCCCGCCGTAGGAGGATTGTCCTAAAACATCCGAGGCAATTTGGATCGTCGCGGAAAGGCCGGGATAGCGCGCGTTGAAAGCGGTAAGATCCTTGACTAAGACGAGTCGTGCTCGAGGAGCAAGGATGGTATTTTCTGCAAAGTCAAAGGTGATGGCTCCAGTGAAACGAACGCCGGTCAGATCGACTGCTTGAGCGCTCACGTTCATCAGCTCCAAAAACTCGTAATCATCACGGTTTGTGGAAACTGCAATTTCCGCAGCCGTTGTTGGCTCACTGGGGTGGTAGTTGATTTCTGAAATGACGAGATTGTCTCCTGAGGCAGCAACCGTATTAGGAGAAAAGAAGGCGGTATTAAGGGCACTCCACTCTCCAGTGCTGTCATTGTAGGAACGAGAGAAGAGCCATCCTGGCTCGGTAATGACAATGGGCTCTGAACGATGGGTTTCACCACCGGCGGCTCCAGGAGGATTTCCAGTCAAGGAAAGGTCAAAACTCACATCTGAGCTTCCTGAGCCATTCTGGTGAACTTCAGCGGCAATGGTATTGATGCCAGCAACAAAAGCGGACGCTAGAAGTGTTGTTGAAAGGTCTGCGTTGTCTCCGCTACTCCCAGTGGCGTATTGGTCAAAAGCGGGATTCAGGGGAAGGTTCTCCCGGACAACCTCATTGCCATTCACGTAAATGACAATGCTGTCGTCAAAAACGTAATCGAGAGTGAAGTTCTCAAAGACGGATGGGTCTTCAATATCGACAGTCTTGCGGAAGTAGGTCGTCGCATTTTTTTGAGTTCCTCCCGCATTTGGATCGACATCGACAAAGCCGACATCTGTTGCCTCATCACCATCGCCATAGCCAAGTTGTGATGGACCAGCGGCCCAAGAAGAGTCATCAAATCCTGTTTGGCGCCATGCGGTTGCCTGGTTACTTCCATCGGCAAGATACCTCCATGTATCTCCCGATTCGATGTAATAGGTGGTTGAGGGTCCTCCCCCGTTTCCTCCCCCATCTCCCAAAGTGAGCAGGGTGGCAGAAGGGTGGACACCCCCTCCAACAAGGCGCGGATCCAGAGAATGTTCGTAATCGGTAGGGTCAGTATCCTGGCTGCCAAAGCGGTAGAAAACGTGCGTAATGGAAGTCGGTGTAATCACACTTGGACCGCTATTGGCGGCCACCGAACCACCGTGCTGACTGTAGGTGGGAGCCGGAAGATTTGGATAGAGTCCGGCAGAGCGCAGGCTGCTAAGAAAGTTGTCCCCGCGCACGGTGAACCAGCTATTCATGATTCGGTTGTATTCCGACTGCCAGTCAGAGAGAGAGCGACTTTGCCCATGTTGATTTCCCCAACGAGCGGCTTCTGGATTAAGAATACTCGCATGGTTTTTGGTGATTTCTTGATAGCGAGCTTGGGCTGCAGCTGGAGTGAGTGCGCCCCCATTAAAAAGGGCCCGGTGCACCCGGTCACCAAAACGCAGGCGGAATTCTGGGCTATCTTGGAGGGCGTTATTTGCGGAGGCAATTCCTCGGTAGTCAGTGATCCGGTTGTAGTTCGTATTTGAGCGTAGAAACAACGACCATTCGGAATCCCACATGAAGTATTTAAAACCATTTTTAGAACTCAATTGGCTAATGCCTCCGTAGTAGTTCTTATTGGGCCAGTCACTGTTACCGCCATACCAATTGGTAATAAAGTAATCGGCATTGTTAGAGGGGTCGCAATGAATTGGGTAATTCGCATTGCGGGTTCCATCGGGATTGAAGCCACAGGCTTGGAGGAAGGCCGCGTCGCGAGCGCTATTGTTTGCTCCACTTGAGATGGCGTTGACTGCAGAATTGTAAGCATTCCAGTTACTAAGATTGGTCGCGCTATTGATGGGGGATCCTGAGTTTTGACCTTCCCAACTTTCGCGAACGGCCCCTTCGATGTAGCTTTCGGCAAACGATGAATCCGGACGCTCTACAACATTGTAGAGTCCCCAATAAACTCCATTAATATAAACGTGCAGGTAACGACCGTGGGAGGCTGGCTGCCCCAAAGCGAGCTGAGTGCGCCGGCCAAATTCATCTCGAGCGTACTGAGGCTGCCCTCCAGCCCCTGACCATTGCGGGGCAGGGCAATAACCTGGGCGACCGGCGTGCCGCGTGGCAAGGTGCCCTCGAAGGCCGGGTC
>JALRJZ010000184.1 GCA_023261045.1 Akkermansiaceae bacterium | reverse complement strand
CCAACTCTCCCTCTTTAATGGCGACACATCCAAGGTCGCTTCACTTGATGAACAAGTTCGTGAACACCTCGGCCTTCCGAAGGCCTGGGCCAACGTTGGCCAAGTCTATCCTCGTTCATTGGACTTCCGAGTCATTAGCGCACTTGTCGATCTCGCCTCATCCCCCTCATCCTTCGCAAAGACTCTTCGGTTAATGGCTGGGCATGAAACCGCGTCGGAAGGATTTGCCAAAGGGCAGACGGGATCTTCTGCGATGCCCCACAAAATGAATTCTCGCTCCTGTGAGAGGGTCAATGGATTCCACGTGATCCTGAAGGGTCATCTCGCAATGGCTTCTGGCCTTGCCGGAGACCAGTGGAATGAAGGAGATGTTTCCTGTTCTGTGGTCCGTAGAGTCATGCTGCCCGATGCCTTCTACACAGTCGACGGCTTGATTGAGACCTTTCTGACTATTTTAGATCAAATGGATGCTTATCCAGCGGTTATCGAAAAAGAAAACCAACACTATCTCCCATTCTTACTGACCACGACCATCATGATGGAGTCGGTGAAGCAAGGTGTAGGAAGAGAAACTGCTCACGAAGTGATCAAAGAACATGCCGTCTCGACTGTTCATGACCTCCGTAGCGGAAGCACTTCAGAAAACAATCTCCTGGAGCGACTCGCAGTTGATGACAGAATCCCTCTCAACTTGGAGACATTGCGTTCAATTCTAGCCGAAGGTCGAAGCAGTGTTGGACAGGCCCAGAAACAAATCGAAATCTTCCAAAACTCCGTGAGCGAAGTTATTGAGAGATATCCAAACTCCGATTCCTATCAACCAGGATCAATCCTTTAAAAGAAGTGAGAGCCCATTAAAATCAACGGTTGATCCTCAACGAGATTCGGGGAATCGGCCATCGCCCCATACGAGACAAACGAGAACTCAGCCCCTCACATCTCTAGATTTCCAATCATCAAGACCCTCTAAATTTAAGAAACGGTCGTCATGCACTCCTTTAAATTCAGAGAACTTGCCCGTGATTTTCGAGTGAGCTCCTACCTCTTCATTGCTTCGGCAATCACTGCACTGATCACGTTGCTTTGCAGCGCTTTATTCTTCTTCACAAGCCAGCAGATCTTCATTCTCACTGCTGCCTCCAGTGGCGGACTTTTCATTTTTCTATGGCTTGGTTTTTGGGGCCGCTCAAACCGTTCTCGCTGCCAGCTCTGCAACACACCGATCTTTAAGCGTCTGCGTTGCAATAAAAGCTCTCAAGCCAGACCTCTTTTCGGAAGTTACCGCCTAAGAGTCTCCACCACCATTATTCAAAAAGCTGAATACCGCTGCCCCTACTGCGGGGAGCATTTCTCAATCCAAGTCCCCAAAGAATCACCATCTCAGACCTCTTTGCCAATTGGACCACGCACAAGAAGGGCAGGACGTTCCCTACCCAAGAAAAGATAACCTCTCTCAGAGCCGCACCCGACCGAATCCGACCGGATGTTGATTCTATTCAGAATCGGTTCGCTGCTGCTGTTGGCGTTTTTGGTGATCTTGGTGACGCCCCTCCACTCGGCCAGACTCCTCTAAGAAGAGACGCGCTGCATTAAAACTACTCCGAGCATATTCGCGCAAACCATTGTCATCTAACAGCGCCAAACCTTCCTCAGTCACCTCAGAAGCAAAAATTTGCCAAGCCTTCTTCTTCAGCTGCTTAAAATCAACCGGAGGGCGTGCGCTCTCGTCGCGGCGCTCGCCACGAGCCCGACGATTCCGATTCCTCCCTCTCCGTTCACCCGGCTCTTGACATTCTCTCTCTTGGGACTTCCCTTGATTGTCAGTGGAAGAACCCGCTTCGGGCTGATCGTCTGAATCAGGAATGAGTTTCTCAACTGATTCATTGAGGGACACACTCTGCTCTCCCTTTTCGGTCCGGGCGTCACGCACCTTGTTCTTTGGGGGACGACTTTTCGAAGCCGACTTCTCTGTCGCGTCCTCTGCAGAGGCCGCGGCATTCACATGATCCGCAGACTGAGACTGCAAAGCCCCTTCTGCGACTTCAGTAACCACTGACTCTGATCCTTTTTTTGCCGAGACTTTTTTGGCGCTCGCTTTTTTTGCCACTTTTTTCCGCACCGATTTCCGGGCGGCCTTTTTTGATTGAGGTGTCTCTTCGGACATTAGGTTCTATAAGTAAAGATAGGCGGGAGTCGTCTCCCGCCTATGAAAAGTTAAGAAGATGAACAATTACAGAACCCTAGCGGCCCCAAATATCATCTTTTGTGAATTCAGACTCGGAAGTTCCGTCTACATTAAAGTCACTTGGTTCTCCATCCGGACCGACGGACCAGATATCGAATGAACCATCATTTTTGACGTTTGGAACAAGCTGCCCATTCTCATCGCGTGCCGAGCGGTAACGAATTGATTGGAGAAAACCATCAAAGATCACACGCTTACCACCCTGAACACCCACGAGAGATGGATCCTTATTCAAGAGCTCTTTCCAGTAGGTTGGGCCTGTTGGGGGCTGCCCCTGACCAGAGTAATCTCCCGAGAGAGCATTGTAGAGGATGGCACTACTTGCATCATCACCGACTGGGTAGAGGCCGTTATTTTCATTGGCATATTCCTCGGTTTTGAGCGTCGCATACTTGATCCGAACCTTCGTCAGATCGATCGCTTGGTTACGCTGAACCTTCCGAAAGGTCGCTAATCCAAGGCCGGCGAGAATGACAATGATGGAGATCACCACCAGGAGCTCGATCAAAGAAAAACCACGCTGAAAACGCTTCGATGAATTAAAATGTGTCATGTTGATTCGTACTAAAAGAGATGACTAATTGAGGGACATTGATGAACCGATATACCTTTTGGCCTAGCCACCCTGCATTTGCTGAATGACCTTGATCAGCGGCAAGAAGAGAGCGAACACAATCGCACCAACAACGAGCGCCAAAATCACAATCATAATTGGCTCAAGAATAGAAGTCAGAGCCGTGACTGCACCATCAACTTCATCGTCATAGACATCTGCAATCTTGAGAAGCATCTCTGGGAGCTGACCAGTTTCCTCACCAACATCAACCATCGAGACAACAAGATTGGGAAAAATACCTGAGCCAGTCATCGGAGTCACGATAGACTCACCTTCCTTAACCGCATCGTGGACTTTATCGATCGCTGTAGCGACCACCACATTTCCAGCAGTATCACGGGTGATGTTTAAAGCCTGCAGAATGGGAACACCCGAGGTCACAAGGGTTCCCAGAGTCCTCGTAAAGCGAGCAATGGCACTCTTTCTCTGAATGTCTCCAAATATAGGAATCTTAAGCTTCGAAGCGTCAACAATATTACGCCCCTTTGGAGTGCGAGCCCAGGCCGTAAAACTGAGATACCCACCCACCGCGATAAAGAGAATCCAAACAGCATTAGGCAAGCCACTCTCTCCAGTAAACAGCAGGGTAGGTTTTAACATCCAATCTGAGAAACCAAAGACTACTCTCGAAATCAGCGGAAGTTCTCCCCCTTCCATATCTGCGAACATTTCACGGAACTTTGGTACAATGAAGAGCATCAAGAAGCTCATGATCGCCACTGCGATGAACATCACAATCAACGGGTAAACCATTGCCGAGACGATCTTGCCCTTGAGCTTATGGGCTTTTTCTTGGTACTCAGCGAGACGAGTAAGGACAACTTCGAGCACACCACCAAGCTCACCAGCTTTGACCATATTCACGAAAAGTTTGTTAAACATTTTCGGATGCTGGCCGAGACTCTCAGAGAAAGTGGATCCGCCCTGCACCGAATCAGCTAAACTGCTAATCGTGCTTTTTAAAACCGGATTGGGTTCCTGCTTGGCAAGGACATTAAGACCTCTCAACAAAGGAAGACCAGAATCAATGAGGGTCGCAAGCTGCCGCGTAAAGATCATCAAAATCTTTGGCTTCACTTTTCCACCCGCCTTCGCAGCCTTTCCGCCTTTCTTCTTAGCCTTGGCTTTCTTACCCTTTTGACCAGCTGAGGCAGATAAAGACCCCTTACCCTCTTGAACGACTTGAGTCGGATAGAGGCCCTGCCCACGAAGCGCAGCGACGGCTTCCGAATCAGAATTCGCCTGAACCACCCCCGTGGTCTGCTCACCCTTGGAATTCAGCGCGATGTATTGAAAATTTGCCATTGGAAGTTTTGTGTGATGACTAGTTGTAGAGACTAAGCTAAAGGGAGTGGAAGCTTGAAATTTCGAAATATTGACTCTTTCGAAGCTTTCCGCACCCAATTCGCTAATTATTAAGTATATTTAAGCACTTCTTCGATTGTTGTCCTGCCTTCGTAGATACAACGCAAACCATCTTCGCGGAGAGTGGTCATCCCCAATTCGATCGCTTTTTGCTTAATAACCACCGAAGGAGCCCTCTCAATAATGAGTTCGCGAATCGGATCAGTCACGTTCAGAAGCTCATAGAGCCCTGCCCGTCCCTTGTAGCCTGTTTCACCGCAAGTTTTACATCCTTTACCGGTGTAGAAATTCTTGTCACCCAACTCATGAGGAGCAATTCCCAGCTGGCTTAGAATCGACTGACTTGGCTCATAGGGAGCCTTACAATCAGGGCAAATTGTTCTGAGAAGACGCTGGGCGAGAATTCCCTCGAGCGAGGCAGCCACCAAGAACGGCTCTGTTCCCATATCCACCAAGCGAGTGACTGCACCCGCCGCATCATTGGTATGCAAGGTCGAGAGCACCAAGTGACCTGTCAGAGATGCCTGAATCGCAATCTGAGCGGTCTCAAGATCTCGCATCTCTCCGACGAGAATCTTATCGGGATCCTGTCGCAAGAATGCGCGAAGCACTTTCTCGAAAGTCATTCCGATTGCCTCATTGACGGGCACCTGAACGATTCCATCAACATCATACTCCACCGGGTCCTCAGCCGTGAGGATCTTCGTATCGATCTCGTTAATCTCCCGAAGAGCGGCATAGAGAGTTGTCGTCTTTCCTGCACCTGTGGGTCCCGTTACAATGAAGATACCGTTCGGCATGCGAATGGTGTCTTCAATGTATTCATGGACGTGCTCGGGAAGACCTAAATTATCAAGGTTTAGATTTACTGAGT
>JALRJZ010000183.1 GCA_023261045.1 Akkermansiaceae bacterium | reverse complement strand
CTTGAAAAGCCCTCTAAATTGAATGCAGATGATTGGAGGCATCTTGCTGAGTTAATTTGGTCTGATCAACCCATGGTGCAGGTGGTGACGATTCGACTGCTCGAATATTTTTCTAAGCAACATGATTGGTGTCGTGAGATTCTTGAGGATGCCTATGTGGATGAGGAGCTTTTGAAGATGGCCCGAGAGGCGAGTTTGGTCTGATAAATGTCTATCATTCAGAGTTGGTATGCATCGTGCTCATACCCATTCTGCCATGATTGAATTGCCAGATTTAAGACAAGTAAGGTCTCTGGTGGCCGTTGCAGAAACCGAAAGTTTTACGAGGGCTTCAGAGCAGTTACGGGTCACTCAATCAGCAGTGAGTCACTCGATTCGGGCTCTCGAAACGCATTTAAGTTGTAAGCTTGTTGAGCGATCGGGAAAGCGAGTTGCTTTAACCCAGCACGGGGTTGTTCTTTTTAGGCGCTTCAAGTCTGTCCTCTCCGAATTGGAACACGCTTCCGAGGATCTGGGGGTTTTAAACCGCTGGGGACAAGGTCGTCTTAGGGTAGGTGCGACGCATACGCTGTGCACTTTTATGTTGCCAAAAGTGATGAGGGAGTTACGTGAGCTTTACCCAAGATGTGAGGTTCATATTGAGTCAGGTGATACTTCTGAGTTGATTTCGCACCTTGATGGAAGGATCATCGATTTGGCGTTAGGTATTGAAGGTCGAACACCCGGATGGGCGCGCTTTGAGCAAATATTTGAAGATGAAATGGTCTTCATTATGGCTCCTAACCACCCTTGGGCTTCTCTTGAGTGTATCTCAACAACGGAGATCGAGAGAGAATCTTTTCTCGTTTATGCTCGAGCGAGCGAAACATATCGCCTCCTCAAAGAATCTTTTGAAATGCAAGGATCCAAGTTGCGTCCGAGTTTGAGCTTGGGAGACATGAGTGCCATTAAAGAGATGGTTAAAGTCGGAATGGGCGTTGGGATCGTTGCTCCGTGGACTGTCACCGAAGACGTTAAAAATGGTGATCTTGTAGTAAAGCCACTAGGACATGTGAGTCACCGGCGTTCGTGGGGTTTGCTTTGCTATGAGGGTCGACAGCTCTCGATGGTCGAGGAGGATTTTTTAAGAATCTGTCGAAAGGTCTGTAAGGGGCTAACTGGAGCCGCAAACTAAGATTGATGTCAGCTTCGAGTGGAGGCAAGGTCTCCACTAGCTGATGAAGATTTCATCGATCAAACTTTCCTTCGTTCCGGTAGTCACCCGGATTCCCCTCAAGTTTGCTGACCAAGTTTTGACCTCAGTCACTTGTGCTCGAGTCGAAATACACGCTGAGCAGAATGATCAAAGTTCTACTGGATTTGCCGAAACCCCACTCAGTGTGGCCTGGGTTTGGCCTTCGGAGCTTGGTTATCGGGAGAGGGAGGAGAGGCTCAAGAGCTTTTGTGAGTTATTGAAGAATGATCTCCTTGTTCATGGTGAAAGTGGGCACCCTTTTACCATTGGAGCTCATTATCTTGAGCGACGTTTACCAGATCGCCTAGCGGATGAAAACACAGGTCGTTGTGAGGAGGACATGATGCCTCACTTGGCGGCATTAGTCTGTTTGTCTGCTTTTGATCTCGCGCTTTATGACGCTTTTGGGAAATTGCACGGTGTCCCTGCCTTTGAATGTCTGGATCAATCGTGGTTGGACTGTGATTTAAGCCATTATCTCGAACCTCGAGAGCGGTTTGTGGGGAAATACCCGTCTGATTACTTTGTGCAGCCCTCAAGCACCCTTCCGGTGTGGCATTTGGTGGGAGGATTGGACCCTCTTGAACAAAGCGATTTAGAGGGCAGCGAGCCTCAAGATGGTTACCCGGTTCTTTTGCGGGATTGGATTCAAAAAGATGGATTAAACTGCCTAAAAATTAAGCTGCGAGGCAACGACTTGGAGTGGGACTACCAGCGACTTATCAAGGTAGGGAAGATTTCTCTTGAGCAAGGAGTGATGAATCTCACTGCAGATTTTAACTGCATGGTGAGTGATCCAGACTACGTGAACGAGATTTTGGATCGTTTGAAAACATCAGAGCCCGAGATCTATGATCGTGTTCTTTATGTCGAGCAGCCGTTTGCTTATGATCTAGAAAAGAATCAAATCCAGGTTCACTCAGTCAGCGAGAGAAAGCTCTTGTTGATGGATGAAAGTGCTCATGATTGGAGGCTCGTGAAATTGGGGTGCGAACTTGGCTGGACTGGGGTCGCCTTAAAAACGTGTAAAACTCTTACGGGAGCGATTTTAAGTTTATGCTGGGCCAAAGAGCATGGCATGAGCTTGATGGTGCAAGATCTGACAAATCCTCGATTAGCTCAGATTCCGCATGTTCTTCTGGCAAGTTATGCCGGGACGATTTGTGGGGTAGAGAGTAATGCTATGCAGTTTTACCCTGATGCTTCTTTGGAGTTTCTTAAGGTTCACCCAGGGCTTTATCAGCGGCGTCAGGGCGTGTTGGATTTGAGGACAATTCAAGGGCCTGGATTTGGATATTCTGGTGTGGAATCTTTGTAACGGGTATTGAGTTTTCCCAATTAGGTCCTCAAGGTGATCCCAGATGAGCAACAGGGAAAACCTCAAGACAATGCTGTTAGAGAAATCGGTGAGGACCGGAGACTTTACACTGGCTTCCGGAAAGAAAAGTGATCTTTACGTCGATTGCCGCGTTACTGCCTTGGATAACCGAGCAGCAGGATGGATTGGAGAGGAGGGGTGGCAGCTTGTTCTCGATAAGATTGAATCAGAAAATCTAGAGGTCGATGCGATTGGCGGGATGACGATGGGGGCTGACCCCATCTCTTTGGTTGTTGGAATGGCGAGTTCGAAACATCAAAAGGGCCTTCAGGTTTTTACTGTTCGCAAGGAACCCAAAGGACATGGTCGAGGAAAGCAAATCGAAGGAAACTTTCATGAGGGAGACAAAGTTGTTGTCGTGGATGATGTCATTACCACTGGAGGTTCCACACTCAAAGCGATCGAAGCAATTCGTGCTGCGGGAGGAGAAGTGGTTTTTTGCCTTGTTCTTGTTGATCGAGAAGAAGGAGGGAGGCAAGCCATTGAGGCCGATGGGGTCCCTGTCGTCAGTATCTTTACAAGGACTGAATTGTTAGGCTGAGCTTTATCAATTCTTCAGTTTCTCGCTTCCCTCTCCCCGAGTGAAGGCGTTGAATAGCGGTCATGATCAAAGTTCTTTTAGGTGGCCTCGTTATTGGGTTGATTGCTGGTTTAGTGGGAGCTCTCTGTGGGGTTGGAGGGGGTATCATTATGGTGCCCGCTTTCGTTCTCTTGATGGGGATGGGTCAAAAGTGTGCGGTGGCAACCTCCCTCGCAGTTGTTGTTGTTTCGGGACTTTCTGGAACCCTGAACAATGCTTTGAATTCAAATCTTATCGATTGGCGGCTCGTGGGGGTGGCTGCAGGAGGTGCGGCTTTGGCTTCGTGGTTTGGAGCAGATCTGATGCGCTCAATGAGCAATGATCAGCTTACAAAGATTTTTGGAATTCTCTTAATATTGGTGGGGTTGAGGATGCTGTTTATCAAAGCTTGATGAGCGTGTTTGACTAAGCTCGATATTATGGATCCAGTGACACAAGCGGCGATGGGAGGGGTGATGGGCGAGCTGGTGCTTGGCCGTAAGCTCGGTTGGCGAGCAATCGCCCTTGGTTGTCTTTTTGGAACCCTGCCAGACCTTGATGTCTTCTTTCTCCCATTTGCTGAGCAAGCGCAACAGTTACGGATTCACCGAGGGTTTTCGCACTCAATCTTAGCGATGGTGTCCTTCGCTTTCATTTTTTGTAAACCTCTCTCCTTAGTCTGGCGAAAACAAGGTGTGACGATTGCGCGAGCGTGGTGGTTTGTGTTTTTGGCGTGGAGTACGCATGTGATGGTTGATGTCTTCACTTCCTATGGAACCCAAGTTTTTGGACCTTTTTCGGATACGATGGTCGCAACGAGTAATCTGTTTATCATTGATCCTTTTTTCACCCTGCCAATGGTGATTGGTTTGGTTTTAGTATGCTCGAGGCATCCAGGTTCGCCAGAGCGACAACGAATCATGCGGCGAGCTCTTTTGATCAGCTCACTTTATGTCGCCTTTAGTTTCACGATGAAACTATGGGCAACAAATCGGATGAAAGCGAAAATGATCGAAGAGCTTCCAGAAGCCGAGTTTATCTCGGCTACGCCGACACCCTTTAATACTCTCTTGTGGAGAGGGCTTATTGAAACCGAAGATGCCTACTGGGTCACTTACTGGAGTCCCTTTGATGACCGCGATTCTAAGCTGGAGTTTCTCCCTAAAAATAGGGACTTACTGAAAGTTTTTCAGGGAGAAGAACTTTATGAAACGCTAGATTGGTTTGCGCAAGGTCACTGGGTTGCTCGCAAGCTGGAGGATGGGAAGCGCGTTCTCGTCGCGGTGCGTTTTGGTGAGATGCGAGATCTCGAAGAAAAGGAGATCTGCCCGAGATTTCAGTGGCACCTTTATTTTGATGAGGCTGGAATGATGCGAGCACCTCGATATGCGAAACAAGTTGATGCCAAACCAATGCTTGGTTTGTTGTTCCAGCGGATGTGGGGAAGGCAAGATCGCTGGGAGGAAATGAAGGAGTTTTGAGCGTAGACAGAATGGATGAATGTCTTTGAGTGATCGCGACATTTTGAGCAGAAAGTTAGCAGTCGGGGATATTCATGGGTGTTTGAAATCCCTCAAAAAACTCTTGAAACTTGTGAAGCCTGAGAGAGGTGATCAGGTGATCTTATTGGGTGATTACGTTGATCGCGGCCCCAATAGTCGGGGAGTGATTGATTATCTTCTGAATTGGCCGTGGGAGGCCGAATTAATCTGTCTGAAGGGCAATCATGAAATGATCATGGAAGATTCGGTTCTTTCTAATGAACACTTTGCATATTGGTGTGATGTGGGTGGAATCGAGACGGTGGTTTCCTACAATGCTAAGTTTGATGAGATTCCGAAGGATCATTGGGAGTTTATTCGCGAAGGCCTCGCTTATTATGAAACCAAAAAAGTGATCTATGTCCACGGAGGAGTGGATCACAAAGTTCCTGTCGAACAACAAGATCGTGACGAACTCAGTTGGCGGCGCTTTCCCAATGCGAAAAAACATCATTCCGGAAAGCTCGTCGTGTGTGGACATACCATTCAGAAGCGAGGGCTTCCCGTTTGTAAAAAACACAC
>JALRJZ010000182.1 GCA_023261045.1 Akkermansiaceae bacterium | reverse complement strand
GACATTTTGCCTCCACCACTCAGCAAAAACAAAGCGCCCTTTGCCGTGTCCATTGAGCTTCCACCTCCAAGGCCAATGATCACATCGGGCTGGATCAACCGAGCGTATGCCGCACAGGCTTCAACA
Source organism: Akkermansiaceae bacterium (assembly GCA_023261045.1). GTDB lineage: Bacteria > Verrucomicrobiota > Verrucomicrobiia > Verrucomicrobiales > Akkermansiaceae > SW10. The sequence goes on along the minus strand of JALRJZ010000182.1, from coordinate 5,211 downwards.
TCAGATTCAGTCGGGTTCTCCTGAACCTGGTCAAAAACGACAACATCTTCTAAAAAAACTTTTGCTCGATCAACATGCCCAGCAGCAACAAGACCAGCATCCGTAACGATCATGGCCTTCCCATCGACCAAGGAAGACAACTCTCGAAGGGAACCAGAGCCGTGAATAAGATTTTGCATGTTTTTAGAGTAATCGCTCTCTACCGAACTTCTCTCTTCACGAGATCGTAATTCTAACAACGCTTCTGGTCACCTATTTGACAATCGCCAAATCTCCCTGAATCGCGCGGCGATGGTATAAGAATTCGAATAGGTTTCCTTCGTGGGGCTGCTCCCACTGGACTCGATTGGTTGGAAACGGCCCCACATTGAGTCGCTCAATATGATGACTCATCATCAATTCCTGAGCCCATTCTCTATTTTCCGTGAAGGCACTAACCACTAGAGTCTCGCCGATATGATCAAGCATTTCATTTTGAGCAATCTCCACAATGCTCGCAAAAGGAAACATAAACTCCGTGTTTGCAAGCGAATGCCCCCGGTCATCACAAGCGACTAACGTGGGGCGTAAATATGTTTGCCCAAAGGCTTCTACTTTACGATCTCCTTCGCGAAACTTCGCAGTCACATCCGTTGCTCCTGGTTCATCAGCAAGCAATCCCTCGATCATTCCATCAATCCCATCGGCAAGATCTGTATTCGCAAATCCACAGAGCAAAGCGTTTTCATCATCTCGAGCAAGTGGCTCGATCTTAGCAAGCTCCGCCGCGATCGCTTCGGCAATCTCATCTCTGCCTGAGGGAACCAAAATCGCCGACGTGTTAATACAACTTCTGCCTCCATTTGCCGCAATCGAAGTGACAAAGACATCGAGATAGTCCTGCCATTTGTCCATGAAATCCTCACCAATCAATATTTTTGAACGACCAGTGCCATGAACTTGGATCGATTTAAAAGGCGCATACTTTTTGACCGTGACATCCGAGCCGAAAGAAATTCCAGCTCCACAAGAAGTCAGCAAGGTATCTCCTCCTTCATGGGTCGTCGGGTAAAAGCCGAAGGCCTCTTTTGGAAATCCTGCCTGAATCATTGCTTGCACAATACGAAGCGGAGTGAAGGGATCCTCCCTTCCCGGCTTTAGAAGAACGGGGATCTTCATCACCGGTGCGGGAATCCACAGCGAGTTGACAGCAGGAGCATTACTCGGAAGGGAAACTCCAAGAGAATCGGTCGCAGGATAAAAATTCACATCCAGATCACCCATCGTCGCCACCCCTCGGTCAAACATCTCGAGAGGAATCCCGCGGGTGAGCCCTCCGATGACCGTCCGGATTTGCGACATTGCTGCATGGATTTTACCCATGTTCATGCGCACCAAGGTGTGAGGAAGGCGGGTCAAAGCAGAGAGTGCCTCGATGTAATCCTGCGGTCCCTGCATGGAATCACCACATGGCAACTCGGCATGCATAAAGAGTTCGGCAGCAGCCTCACAATAGTCGGCGAGTTTCTCTGCGGGGATTCGATCGAGAGCAGCTTTTGATTCTTTGATACGAAGAAGATCACGTCGAATCAAACCAGGATTGGCAGTGTGAGTGACGAGGTGATCACTGAGCTCCACTAAGTCTGCGGACTCATAAACTTCACCAAGACGTAGGATTGGGATCTGCATGGCTTTGATTAGTAGACTCCTTCGATAACGGTCTTTGTGCCACTCTGGAAGGGTCGCACGTCACCAACTCCATCCCATGGGAATTCTTCACACTCAGGTCTGCGGATCGCTTCATCTCGCTCCAAGAAACGGGGCACAAAAAACTCATTGGTCATCGTCGTGAGCTCCACTCGGCCGTATTCCCCATACTCCACAATCTTGGTGGAGTCCTTGGGATCAACAACCCGCAGGGTCGCACGCGGCTGAGGGGCATAGTAAGTCAGGGAATACTCACCAGGCTCCCGTTTTTTCGAGATCGCTAATCCCATGAGAGTATTTCCGTAAGTCGGTGCATAATTAATTTTCCCTTCAAGGACCTCTTCCTGAATGAACTTAACATACTGGGGTGTCATTGTCGTTCCACCAGCGAAGACTCCTTTGATTCCCGCGTCCGCCAAAGACATGCGCAGTGAGAGACTTTCCAGCAGCTTTGGAGTCGTAAAGAGGCACTGAATATCACGGTGTCTGATAATGGTCACAGCCTGATCAATCACATGCTCTTGATAAGCTTTGGCCATCTGCATCTCCCCCATACCAATGAGGCGCTTCACCCAACGAGGATCAAGATCAATGAAGTAGCAAGCTCCCCCACGCACATTGGCTAGATGTTCAATGGCAAGCCTGAGACGTCTTGGTCCAGTAGGTCCAACCATCAGCCAATTGGCACCTTGAGGGAAAAAATCTGGCCCGTAATGTTCAGAAAACTCTGAATAATCGGTTTTGTAGTCCTCCCATCCGATCCGTTGCTTCGGCATCCCTGTGGTGCCACCCGTCTCAAAAACGTTGTAGGGGCGTCCCTCATAGGCCTTGGGAATAAACTTTGCGGGATCTTCCTTACGAAGGACCTCATCGTCAAAATTATCAAAATAGAGCATATCAGCGAAGCTCTTGACCTTTTCTCGAGGATCCCAACCAGCATTCTTGGCCCAATCTAACCAGTAGGGGCAGCCGGTCTCGGGAGAAAAGTGCCAATGAATCATTTCGACGGTCCGAGCATCGAGCTGCTCGCGGGCTTCTTGAACGGTGAGGGAAGAACTCATGATTTCTATGCTGATTTACTAACCCAAGGAGCAAATGCTGCAAGGGTAGGTTTTGGGCAGGGAGAAAAATCCCTCCAAAAGTTGGACATTCCTACGGGCGACAAAATGGAAATTATCCAACTGATTTTAAATAATTCCAAGATCCATAAAGCCCATGCCTTTCTCAAAGGTGACCCTGATGGATTTTCAATTTTACCCTTACGCCTTGATTCTTCGGCCTTCCACCGCCACGTTTCGCCCATGTCATACGATCTTGTCGTCATCGGAGGAGGGCCTGGAGGTTACGTCGCGGCTATCCGCGCCGGTCAACTCGGAAAAAAAGTCGCTTGTGTCGAAGTGGAACGAGCGGGGGGGACTTGTCTGAATTGGGGCTGTATTCCAACCAAAGCGCTTTTAAAGAACGCTCACCTCTATCATCAACTTAAACATGATGCAGCGGATTTTGGCTTAAGCTTCGATAATCTGAATTATGACTGGTCGAAAGTGATCTCTCGCTCACGCCAAGTGTCGGGAAGACTCGCCGGGGGCATTGAGTTTCTATTTAAGAAAAACAATGTCGACTACGTGAAAGGCTTTGGAGCTATTGATGGCAACGGAAATGTTGAGGTTCAAAAAGAAGACGGCTCCACGGAGGTCTTAGAAACGGCAAATGTCATCATCGCAACAGGAGCGAAATCTCGCGAATTGCCAGGACTCCCATTGAATGGAAAATCCGTCATTTCATCCAAAGAAGCGATGGTCTTAGAAAAACAGCCAAAATCCATGGTGATTATCGGAGCCGGGGCGATTGGGGTAGAATTTGCTTACATCTACAACTGCTTCGGAACCGAAGTGACCCTCATCGAAATGATGCCAGGCCTTCTTCCCGTCGAAGATGACGAGATCAGCGAGGCAATCACAAAAAGCTACACGAAAGCTGGTATTCAGTGCCTTACGAACACGAAAGTTGTGGGAACCCAAGACCATGGAGACTCCGTGACCATCACTGTTGAAAACAGCAAAGGCACTCAGGAAATTCACGCCGAAACATGTCTTGTTGCCATCGGAGTCTCGCCTGTCCTACCGGGCGGGCAACAACCCGCTCTCACCGAGCGAGGTTGGGTCGAAATCAATGATCGCTACCAAACCTCGATTGCAAATGTTTACGCCATCGGTGATATTTCTGGTCCTCCATGGCTTGCTCACACCGCAAGCTATGAAGCGATCCAATGTGTCGAAGGAATCTTTGTCGAAGGCCATGATGTCAAACGTGTCGATCAGTTTCCTGGCTGCACTTACTGTTATCCTGAAGTCGCTTCTGTCGGTCAAACCGAGCGTGCGCTTAAAGAGCGAGGCATCGAATACAAAGTTGGCAAATTCCCCTATCAAGCCTTGGGCAAAGCTCAAGCGAGCGGAGCAACGGAAGGGTTTGTTAAAATCCTCTTTGGCAAACAATACGGCGAGGTTCTTGGCGCTCACATTATCGGCGAGAATGCCACTGATTTGATTTCCGAAATGGGCCTCGCTCTCTCACTGGAAGCGACCATTGATGATATCCACTCTACTATCCACGCCCACCCTACGCTGGCTGAAGCCATTCATGAGGCAACGCTAGACGCAGATGGTCACGCAATTCACTTTTAAGAGACCGAGCATCTTTGGCCAAACTTCCCTCCAAAACGCCTTACGAGAATTCCTTAGAGTCAAACCCATCTTCAGGGTGGTTTTATGAAATTGAGGATCAAACTTATGGCCCAGTCAGCTTTTCTGAGCTTAGGGAAAAAGCGCTAAAGCTCGTCCTCCTTGGGCACCATAAAGTTTGGAAACAAGGCTCAAATACAAAGGTGCTTGCATCTTCAATTGTTGGGCTCATTGCTCAAAATCATCCCGAAAAGGCATTGCCTTCATCATCCAGAAGCGCGGATTGTGCTCAATCTCGACCAACCCATTCAATCACAGACGGCCCGCCGGGAGGGCTTTATCTCCCCCATCTCAAACACTCGAGCTTTTTAAGCTTTATAGGGATCTTGCTCGCGACAGTGGGTCTCGCTTTCTATGCGGTAAAAATCCACCACCCAATTTTAAAAATCACTCTTTTCTCGCTGGCCGGCATGGGCCTCATTACTTGGGTGGCCTTATCGATGGTTTATCTCCACCGATCATGGGAAATGATGCATATGTTAGGGGGGCGCTTCACTGGTAATCAAGCGCTCCGACATCTTGTCATCCCCTTCTTCAATGCCTTTTGGTGCATTGTGGTTCTCTTTGGTTGGGCCAAACTTTGGAATCACAACGTCAAGACTCACCCTGGGCTTTCGCTTGCCAAGCGCGTTTGGCGGCCTTCTTTTTTTCTCTTTCCCATCTCCCTGCTTGCCGCCGAAATCTTAGCGGTGATTCTGTGGGTCCAGAGAAAATGGCCCTCCACATTCCCAGAGCCTCTTCATCAAATCTCGCTTCAGGTCTTTGGGGCCTGCCTTCTGCTATG
>JALRJZ010000181.1 GCA_023261045.1 Akkermansiaceae bacterium | reverse complement strand
GCTCCGCGCTAACCCTACAACCAATCAAAAACTGGTATTAAGCCAGTGGATGGGCTGTGCGCGTAGCATTTGGAATGCCAAAGTGGATGAGGAAAGGTATTACCGCACTTTTGCAAGGAAGTATTACCCGATTGGTACTTACGCGCCGCTTGATCAAAAGACATCGCAGTTTAAATCGAAAGAACTATCTCCTTGGCTATACCAGTGTCCTAGCCAAATACTCCGCAATAGTGCTGTTAACTGGTATCAAACCTATCAAAAGTTCATGAAAGGCGCATGTGGACGGCCAAAGCGCAAGCCAAAAACCGACAAGGATTCGAGTCCTGCTTTTTGGGCGAGTTTTTCTCGTAAATGCTTTGCATGGAGAGCTGCCTTGATTAAAGCCCTCACCATGAGCATCACTCCTGAGGTCCCAATCGACGTGGCGGCTGCGCCACCAGAGGCAAGCAAGACTCCTTCTGGACTCGCTTCCAAAATCCTTCAAGAAGGAACCGGAGACCAGTCCCCCGGGCCACGTGATACCGTTGAGGTTCATTACAGTGGTTGGACGAAAGATGGAAAGCTCTTTGATAGCTCCGTTCAGCGAGGTGAAAAAAGCTCTTTCCCGCTTGATGGCGTGATTGCTGGTTGGACCGAAGGACTCCAATTGATGACTGTGGGTGAGAAACGACGTTTTTGGATCCCGGCAAACTTAGCATACGGCGAAACTCCAAGTCGACCGGGCGCCCCATGCGGCGATCTCACTTTTGATGTTGAGCTCTTTGGAATTCAAAAGGCGCCGGAGATCCCAAAAGCTCCTAAACAATTGCAGCCCCCCGAGAGCGCAGCAAGGACACCATCTGGTTTGGCGCACGAGATACTCAAAGAGGGTGACGGAGGAGAGTGCCCCGGCGAATTAGACATTGTGACTGTTCACTTCAGTGGTTGGTTGGAGGATGGCACGTTTTTGGATAGCACCACCATGAAGGATCAACCTGCCCAGTTTAAGCTCGACCAGATCACCATCAAAGGATGGGCCGAAGGACTCCAACTGATGACTCAAGGAGAGCAACGACGTTTTTGGATACCAGAATCATTGGGATTTGGCCCAGACGCTCCTGCACATGCGCCCAAAGGAGGTCTCATCTTCGACTTTGAACTCATCGAATTTAAAAAAGTTCGTGGACCGATTCCTGCACCAGAGGATGTCTCAGCACCTCCCGAGCAAGCGGAGGTGACGAGCTCCGGTTTAGCATCTCTCTGCCTTAGGGAGGGTGATGGGAGCACCCACCCAAAGGCAAGTGACGAAGTTTTAGTCCACTACACAGGTTGGACAACGGATGGAAAAATGTTTGATAGCTCGGTCGTTCGTGACGAGCCGATCTCGTTTCCTCTTCAAGGTGTCATTGCTGGGTGGACCGAGGGAGTTCAACTCATGGTTGAGGGGGAACTACGGCGTTTTTGGATTCCTGGGAAGCTTGCCTATGGAGAGACACCAAGCCGTCCGGGAGCGCCAGCAGGAATGTTAGTTTTTGATGTTGAATTGCTAAAAATCGGATCCTAACGCACGAATCTAGGTGACCTTTCAACTCTCCTAGATTAACGATGAGCAGTAAATGAGTATGACAGAGCTGATCGATCTTTGCTGGGTGATTCTCGGATTAGTAACCCTTTACTATGGTGCTGAATACTTGGTGAAGGGGGCTTCCGAACTAGCTCTCAGCATGGGCATTAGCCCCTTAGTGGTTGGGCTGACGGTCGTTGCATTCGGCACAAGTGCCCCTGAGTTAGTGGTCAGCGTCAAAGCAAATTTGGAGGGTAACGGAGGGATGGCTATAGGGAATGTTGTGGGATCAAATATTTGCAACATCGCACTCATTCTAGGTTTTAGCTCAGTCATCTTCCCTCTTCAGATTCATCAACAAGTGATTCGAAGAGAACTTCCAATTCTAGCTGCCGTCACACTTTTCTTTGCTTGGATGATTCAGGATGGGATCATTTCTCGATTGGAAGGAGCAATCCTCTTCATCGGCGTGATTCTTTACGTTTTTTCAAGCCTTAAGGCCGCCACTGGGGAGCCAGTGGCACTTCCTCATCCGGAGGGAGAAGGCAACCCAGATAAATTATCGGATCCACAAGGAAATGGAAGGAGGGAGCTCTTTTTAAACCTATTGTTAATTCTGGGAGGCTGTATTCTCTTAGTCTTTGGTGCTGATCGAATGGTCTATGGAGGAGCAAACATCGCCCGATCATTTGGCGTTTCAGAGGCCGTGATCGGATTGACACTTTTTGCCTTCGGCACTTCGTTACCGGAGCTTGCAACTTCAATTGTAGCCGCCCTAAAAAAGCAAGGGGACCTCATCGTTGGCAATGCAGTAGGATCATGTATTTTCAATATTTTGGCCGTCGTCGGAATGACGGGCATCATTGCCGATTTAGCAGCGACCGGAATCAACAGCGTCCATGTCATAGTGATGATTGCGACATCTCTGATCATCCTGCCGATGATGTGGCATCGGATGGTTTTAGATCGTTGGGAAGGAGTGATCCTAACGCTCGGCTACCTCAGCTTCTCGACCTGGTTGATCTATGGCTAAGAGTTGCAGGGCTTGCGGTCGCCTCGAAGTTCGTATGAACTAGAAGAATGCTCGGTGCTTTCGTTCACAACCTTGATCCCGTCATTGTTCGGTTTAGTGATGCACTTCAACTGCGTTGGTATGGCTTGTCATATGTAGCCGGCTTTTTTGTTGCCTACTTAATATTAACCAGATTGTCCCAAAAAAAACTTTGGGTCGTTGACGAGCAGAAGGTTGGCGACCTCGTCACCTATACCGCTCTCTTTGGTGTTTTTATCGGAGGTCGCTTGGGCTACGTGTTCTTTTATATGATCCCCCGGGATGGAATTCAGGTCATTCTTGACGATCCCATGACCATCATTCGGGTCTGGGATGGAGGAATGGCCTCTCATGGTGGAATCCTCGGTATTATGATTTTTACCTTTATCTACTCGAGGCGACATCAGCTTTCTTGGGCAGGTCTTGGCGACGGAATTAGCATCGTCGCCCCTTTGGGAGTGCTTTTCGGGCGCATCGCAAATTTTATTAACGGTGAACTCTATGGCACCACAACACGTGAGAGTGCTTGGTGGGCTGTTAAATTTCCAAAATCGCTTTTCGAGAGAGGAAATGAAGAAAACCTTCAAAACGCGATTCATGAAATTGCCCTCACCGAAAAGGGTTCCGCGCTCACTCAAACAATCACGCAAGCAACAGATGGGACATTCTTGGTCGATTATGAAACTTTTACCAAAATTGAAAGTGCCGCTCGAGATCACCCCGAAATTCTTAAAGCCTTAGCAAGTCACACCCCGGCAAGACATCCCTCACAACTTTACGAAGGACTCTTAGAGGGGCTCGTGATTTTTCTGATCCTTTATGGTTTAAGAATTATTTTTCCAAAACTCTGGCACGGAGTCATCACAGGGAGTTTTTTTATTCTCTACGCCATCTTTCGAATTGTCGTTGAGAATGTTCGAGAGCCCGACGCGGAAAAGCTCTTGAGCCTCACAAAGGGCCAGTTCTATTCAACCTTTATGATTGCGATTGGAGCAGCCTTCCTCGTTTACGCTATGAGACGAAAGGAGCCACTCAATGCTTAATCGGCCAGCAGCAAGCCTACTTGCCGCCGAAAAATCCCATCATCTGCAAAACCCCAAATAAGTAGGTCGTAAAGATGATGATGTGGAGAAAGATATAAAGTTTTGCGCCAAGTTCGATGTGCTTGCGGGTCAACATGGGCGCAAGATGCAAGCGGGATCGTTGATGGTCAAGGAGATTGAATCATCGCGATGAATTCTTGGGCACTTCGGGGAAAAATTACGAAGAATTTGCTCGGTCGAGTATTGCGAAAATCAATTCCATGTGTGAGAAGGCGCCGTGAGCAATCCCTTTCGCGAAGACTTAGTATCTCGAAATCGCCCTGAATCCTGTACCGTCGTCATTTTTGGCGCAACGGGTGATCTCACTCATCGAAAACTTGTTCCAGCCCTCTACAATCTTGCCGCGGATGGAGAACTCCCCACTGGAGTTCAGATCATTGGCTTTGCTCGAAGAGATTGGACGGACGAATCCTTCAGAGAGGGACTCGAGAAGCTTAACAAAGAGGTTTCAAGAACAGGGCATGATGACACCATTTGGAAGAGTCTCGCTTCCAACATTTCTTATCATCAAAGCGAATTTCAAGACGAGGATGGCTATCAACGCCTTGTAGAAAAGCTAGATCGAATCGACCAAGAAAGGGGAGCAAAAGGAAACCGCCTCTTCTATATCGCCAGCGCACCTGAATACTTTGATGATATCCTCCTTAACCTCAAGAAAGCAGGATTGAGTCAACCCAACGAGCAAGCGGCAGGTTGCTGGTCTCGAGTCATCGTCGAAAAGCCATTTGGAACAACTCTCGCAACAGCTCAACACCTCAATGAGGTAGTCAATGGAACATTCGAGGAAAAAGACACCTACCGTATTGACCATTATTTAGGCAAGGAAACCGCTCAGAACATTATGGTTCTTCGGTTTGCGAATGCGATTTTTGAACCGCTATGGAATAAAGAATTTATTGACCATGTTCAAATAACGTGTGCTGAGCATTTGGGAATGGAAGGGGGAAGAGGTGGCTACTATGATACCGCAGGAGCATTGAGGGATATGGTTCAAAACCACCTTCTCCAGCTTCTAAGTCTGGTTGCCATGGAGCCACCAACTGATCTCTCTGCAGATGGCGTGCGAGACGAAAAAGTGAAAGTACTTCGTTCTCTAAGACAATGGAACACCCCGGAGCTCGTCGCACAAAATGTGGTCCGAGCCCAGTATATCGGCGGCACGATCAACGGCAAAGAGGTCCCAGGCTATCGCGAAGAAGACCGGGTTAATCCAGAATCTACGACTGAAGCTTATGTTGCGGTTCGCTGTTTGATTGATACTTGGCGATGGAGTGGCGTTCCTTTTTATGTTCGCGTTGGAAAGAGACTCCCCAAAAAGGCGACCGAGATCTCCGTCCATTTTAAGGAAACTCCAAGCGTGCTCTTCAATGCTTTGCCTGGCGGAGTTCCAGACGGGAATGTCCTTGTCATTCGCATTCAGCCTGATGAAGGAATCTCTTTACGAATGAACTCGAAGCTTCCAGGCACGAGTCTTCGAATGGAACCGGTAAAGATGGATTTCCACTATGCTACGAGCTTCGGGAAAAATAGTCCCGAGGCCTATGAGCGGCTTCTTTTGGATGCGATGGCTGGTGACGCAACGCTCTTTGCTAGACGTGACGAGGTTGAAGAAGCATGGCGCTTTATTGACCACATCGAAAAC
>JALRJZ010000180.1 GCA_023261045.1 Akkermansiaceae bacterium | reverse complement strand
CATCATGAGCGAAGCATTTGCAGATTCGAGTTCAAAAGGTCCCTCAGTTGATTCTCCTGCGGCAAGATCGGCTGCTGATGATTTCAGAGCAGCAGCCGAGGGAAAGGCTCCTTCAAGGGAATTCGCCCCCCCCGTAGACGAGCAACATCCCCTCAAGCGTGCAGCGAAAAAGGCTGGGCAGTTTCGCGATTTTGCCGGGGAAAAGGCAGAAAGCTTGAAATCGGCTGCTTCTCAAAAGCTTGAGGCTATTCGAGACGGAGCAGAAGATACTGTGGGACAATTTAAAGATGTTGCGGGTGATCAGTGGCATGAAACACGCGCAAAAGCACAGGAGCTTCATGCGACGATGGAAGATTATATCCGAGCCAATCCAACCAAGGCTGTGCTTACCGCTGCTGGCATTGGTTTGTTTTTGGGACTCATTACTAGGCGATAAACCTCTTCTCTTCTCCTCTAGTTAGAAAGCTCAATGGCACCGCCGCCTCACGAAGATTCTCGATCAACTCAAGACGGAGCTCTCCGCCAAGAGCTTAAGGCCTTTGTTTCTAGTTTGCGGGCATACCTTTTTGCTAGATCTGAGCTTTTCGCGATCGAGGCGTCCGAAGCTGCCTCAGAAGTTGCGGCAAGGGCCTTTCGTAAAACACTTTCGTTCCTTTTTTGCTTCATTGGCTACGTCTTGTTTCTGACCGGCCTTGTCGGGGTTATCGGTCAGCTTCTTGCTGACTCACAAAAGCTTGAGTTTAGAAATTGGATTGGGGCATGCCTCATCATCTCGCTCGTTCACTTCATCATCGGTGTGCTTCTTCGCTTATCCTCCTCGAGTTCATTGGCGAAGCAGCATCACCTTTTTGAGCATACGCGCGCGGAATTTAGGAAGGATCAAGAATGGCTAGCAGACGAAAATCAGAATTAGTTGAGCAACTAGAGATTGCTAGGCGGGACCTCGAAGAAAATGGGGTAAGTTGTGCGTTAGCTCTCCATCCTGGCCGGCAAATTAAGCGATCTTTTCAAGCTCATCCCATCCGTTGGTTCGTGACGACCCTGAGTCTGTCTAGTTTTCTAAGTATCCTCCTTCGTCGGAAAGTGGTGATCAAATCTCCTAGGAAGAAAACTGGGCTTGTTCGTTGGCTTCTGAGATTGGCTTTTTCCTATTATCGACCAGCCTTTAATAAAATTGTGCTCGAAAGGCTCAAAAAAGAGCTCTCAGGCCGTCTAAAAAACAGTTCTTTGAAATCGATGCTTGGCACTCCTTCTCAAAGGTGATTGATCTTGCAGGTCACTTCTTTTTAAGGGAACTCACTATCGTAAAAACACCCATGTCACAACACGAAGTCCTCGCCCACGTTGACGAGTATCTACAGATCGGAGTCCAATATAGTTGTTCCGATATTCATCTGCCAACCGGATATCCCCCAGCTTGGAGACGGTTTGGAACTCTTTCACCTATTTGGGATACTCACGCTCCTCTCACTGCGGATGACACCGAGCGCCTTGCTCGTTCCTTTCTTGATGATCGACGTTGGGAGCATCTGCAGAAGGTCGGAGATATTGACTTTGCTTATGCAAATGCCAGTGGTCGTTACCGAGCCTCTGTCGTCAAACAGCGCCTTGGATACGAGATTGTCTTTCGAATTATCTCGACCGATATCCGCACCATGGAGGAGCTAAAGCTTCCAGTTGGCCACCTCACACCCCTCACTCGTTATCAAAATGGATTGATCTTGATTACTGGGTCGGTTGGTTCAGGAAAATCCACCACGATGGCTGCTTTGGTTGATTTCATTAACCGTGATCGTGAAGATCACATTCTTACCCTCGAAGATCCTATCGAATATGTCTTCGAATCTCAGGGATGTCACGTGAACCAAAGGGAGGTTGGCTCCCACACCGAGTCGTTCCCCCGGGCGCTTAGAGGGGCTCTACGGGAGGACCCCGACGTGATCATGGTTGGTGAAATGAGGAACCTCGAAACGATTTCACTTGCTCTGACCGCTGCGGAAACGGGACACCTCGTTCTTGCAACTCTTCACACAGGAAATGCACCAAGAACTCTCGACCGAGTTTTGGATGTTTTCCCTGTGGATCAGCGAGATCAAATCCGCATCATGGTTTCTGAATCGTTACGGGGCATTATTTCTCAGCAACTTGTCCCCCGTTCGGATGGGGCCGGTCGTGAGCTCGCTCTTGAAGTTTTGGTCAACACTCCAGCTGTTGCCGCTACCATTCGTGATGGCAAGACCTTCATGCTCCCCGGCATCATGCAAACGGGTAAGAATGTAGGAATGATCACCATGGATGAATCCCTGCGCAATCTCTACTCTCAAGGTTTAGTCTCTCAGGACGAAGTACTTTTCCGCTGTGAGGATAAGCATCAGATGAAACTGTTTTTTCAGTCCTAACCTCACCTCCAACACTGCTTTAAACTATGGCAACAATTGATAGCTATTTTCAATACCTCATCCAAATGAAGGGGTCGGATCTTCATTTGTCTGAAGGGGCACCACCGAAGGTTCGAGTTCACGGCTCTGTAAGCCCGATCCCTGATCAGCCGATTCTTGAGGGTGAGTCATTCCGGAATCTTCTTGCTGAAATCTGCGACCCAGACGCGTTTTCTAAGTATCTCGAAGAGGGTGATTTGGACTTTGCCTACGAAATGGATGAGGAATCTCGGTTTCGCTGCAACTACATGAAGCAGCAAAATGGCCTTGGAGCCGTTTTCCGTTTGATTCCTACCGAGATTGCCTCCATCGAGGATCTCAATTTGCCTCCAGTCATCAAAGAGTTTGGACATATGCGCTCAGGTCTCGTTCTTGTGACCGGTCCAACCGGATCAGGTAAGTCAACATCGCTCGCAGCTCTCATTGACTATATTAACACCAACTTCAATCGTCATATCATCACTATTGAGGAGCCGATTGAATTTGTTCATCGCAGCAAACAATCAATTATCACTCAGCGTGAGGTGCCCATTCAAACCCCGGAATTCTCTGATGGTCTTCGAGCCTGCTTGCGTGAAGATGCTGACATTGTTCTAGTCGGTGAGATGAGAGACCTCGAGACAATCTCGCTCGCCCTTACGGCAGCTGAGACTGGTCTGTTGGTTTTTGGAACACTCCATACGAACAATGCTCGTAAAACAGTGGATCGAATCATCGATGTCTTCCCAGCTGATCAGCAGTCTCAGGTGAGAACAATGCTTGCGGCTTCTCTCAGGGGGGTTGTTGCCCAGCTCCTGTGTAAGAGAGTCGACAAGCCGGGTCGAGTTGCTGTCAACGAGATCCTTTTTGCAACGCCTGCCGTCTCGGCGATTATTCGTGAAGGAGCAACCCAGAAGCTCTACGATGTCATTATCGGCGGTAAGGCCCAAGGGATGCAGTTTATGGATGACGCGATCCATGAAAAGCTCGAGGCAGGAATGATTTCACCACAGGAGGCCTACATGAAGTCAATTGAGAAGAGCCGCTTTGCTCCCTATCTCCCTGAGGCTGATAAGGCATTGGCAAATGCCGCTGGGGGTTAGTATTTCTCGGCGATAATCCGATTTTAAAACCCGTTGCCCAAAGCAGCGGGTTTTCTTTTGTCCGGATGCTTGCAACTTTCCGACAGAATTGTTTAGTTGAGCCGGTAATTAACACCTATTTCTTTCTAAATTATGAAACTATCAACACGAAGAGAGGCTCTCAAGACGACTTCGGCGGCGGCCACCATGATTGCTGCTCCTCATATCCTCAATGCGCAAGCTGGTAATAACGATACCATCAAAGTTGGGCTCATCGGGTGCGGAGGTCGCGGATCGGGCGCCATTGTTCAGGCATTAAAGGCGGATACGAATTCAAAGCTTTGGGCAATTGCAGACGCTTTTCAGGCGCCAATTGAACGCTGCCTCAAGAATATTCAGTCTTTTGAAGAGCGGGCAAAAGTTCCTGCAAATCGTCAATTTGTCGGAGTTGATAGCTTTAAAGAAGTGATGGCTTCTGGAGTGGACCTTGTAATTCTTACAACCCCTCCTGGATATCGCCCCGAGCACATCAAGGCGGCTGTTGATGCAGGGATCCATATGTTTGTTGAAAAACCCATGGCCGTCGATCCTGTTGGTCTCCGTTCAGTGCTTGAATCGGTAAAAAAAGCAAAAGCTAAGGGGGTCACCATTCAGAACGGCTTTTGCTGGCGTTACCACCCTGCTGTTCTTGAGGCTTATACAAAAATCAATAGCGGTGAATTTGGTGAAGTAAATTCGGTCTATGGCACCTATCTTGCCGGGACTGTTCGCCCTCTGGCAAATGACGCAAAGCAGCCTGAGGGAATGGGCGACGTCGAGTGGCAAATTGCCAATTGGATTAATTTTGATTGGCTCTCGGGTGGGCCATTAATGGAGCAGGCAATTCACACTTCCGATAAGCTTGCGTGGGCCTTTGGCGATGCGACGCCAATCGCGGCGGTAGGCACTGGAGGTAAAGTGGCTCGGACTGACCCGGGCAATGTTTACGATCACTACAATGTCACCTATGAATATTCAAATGGTCGCTTTGGTCATTTGGGGCAACGCCAAATTAATGGCGTTCATACTGAGGTCATCGACCGCGTCAATTGTGAGCATGCCATCGTTACTGCTCCTGGGCGTTGTTTTGCCAAAGACAAAAAGGGCAAAATGCTATGGAGGTCTGAGGCCAAGCCTGGTGTCGAGCAAAACATGTATCAAGTGGAGCACAATCAACTCTTCGAAGCCATGCGTGCTGGCAAAGTGTTAAATGGAGGAGATCACATGGTGAACTCAACAGCGGAATTCGCAAAATACGGTCGCAACCGTATTGCAGAAGGCAAATTGCCAATCTGTGCTGAAATGTGCTCAACCAAGGCGCTTTTGGCAGGGGATGGTGATGTTGTTTCTGCGATCTATCGCGAACGCATTGTTGCCCGTGGTTTCGGCTCTGGTGCGTGGGGCTGGGGTACAGCCTACGAACAAAAAGGCGGTTAATCTGCCAAATGCAAAAGCGGCGGGCACATCCCTGCCGCTTTTGTAACGTTCTTCTGTTCACAATTCAGCTTCGCAAATAGCGAAGAGCGAGGGAAACATGCGTGTTTTGCATTGCTTATTGATGGTNCTATTGCTGTGTGGCCCAGTGGCTGCACAAGACATGGATGTCGAGCGCAGCTCAACAGGCGGCGCACAAACGTTAGAAGATATCATGGCCCGCCAAGCTGGCCAAAAAATTGATGACAGTTTCCGCAGCGGTGCCTTGGGTGATCCATCCCAGGCCAAAGATGTTGCAGATCAACTGGGAACCCTTGGGGGTGTCTCCCAATCCGAACTATGGCGCGCGATCCGGTATAATGCGTCTGACAATTCTGCC
>JALRJZ010000017.1 GCA_023261045.1 Akkermansiaceae bacterium | reverse complement strand
TACGCTTGTATTATTGCCGTCTTTATCTCGTGGATCACCTTTTTTGCGATGTCTGGATTTGGTGGAGAGTTCTTCGTCTTTGGAGGAATTGTTCCAGCGGCGGTTATGTGGTTTGTGGGAGCTGCGGCCATGATTCTTGGTTCCATCCTCTCACAAGCTCCAAGCAACGAGACGATCAAAAAGTTCTTCTAAAAATCACCTGTCCGGGCAATGCCCGGTATGTGCCGAGCTTTTTTGGTGAGAATGACTTTCAGACTCACTCTTAGACTCTTAGTATCTGCCCATGTCAATTTACGTTGTCACCGGTTCCGATGAGGGGCGAGTTGCCGAGGAGGCATCTGCGCTCTTCGAGGAATTAAAGCCACCCGGTTCCGATGAATTCGCTAACGAAATCATCGAGGCGGTCGGTGACAACGCAGAGCACGCATTTCAAAAAACCTCCCAGGCAATTGAAGCCCTTCAAACCGTCGGATTTTTCGGAGGTGATAAGATCGTCTGGCTAAAATCAGCGAATTTTTTAGGAACCGACCGGACAAGCGAGGCTGAAAGGACTCGAGCCGGAACTGAAAACCTCCTTGAGACCCTGCAAGCCGGGCTTCCTCCGGGAGTGATCTTTCTCCTTAGCTGCAGTGCGATCAATGGTGTGCGACGGCTTGGAAAATGGCTCAAGGCAAATTCAGATTATCGTAGCTACGATAAGATCGACGTTTCTAAAGAAGGCTGGGAGCAACAAGTAGCGGCGCAAGTCCGACGCCTCACCAAAGAAAAAGGACTTCAACTTGATGGAGAAGCACTTGAACTTTTTGTGCAGCGCGCAGGCGCAGAGACGAGGCAAATCACCAATGAAATCGACAAGCTCGATCTTTATCTTGGCCCTGGTCGACGAACCGTCACCGTTGAGGATGTCACCCTCATGGTTTCCGTCAGCCATAAAGGAGTCATTTGGGAAATCTCACGCGCCGTTGAGAGAAGACAACCGGAGCGTGCCATCCAACTCATTGATTCTCTTCTCTTAAAAAATGAAAGTCCAGTAGGGCTGATTAAAGCATCGATCATTCCTACGGTAAGAAATCTTTTTTTTGCCAAACTTGCAGAGCCCTATGGTTCTCTCAACAAGGCTCCACAGGGCGTGATTGCTGCTCTTCCGAAGAAGAAAGACGGATCAGTCAATACTTGGGGCCTCAAAATGGCAGCTCAGGCAGCTCGTGGCTTTTCCATTGAGCAACTTCAAAAAGCAATGCGCTGTTGCCTAGAAGCAGACAAGGCCCTTGTGACAACGTCTCAAGACCCTCGTGTGGTTCTTCACAAATTGATTATTCAGCTTTGTGATGGCAAGCAAGTCGCCTAACGCTCGATCACTCGGATACGAGTAAACAAGCGAGAACGGTCCCCCGCAGCTTCCACTGCATGAAACGTCCGGATCGCGCGGCCATCTCCCTGATGCACTTCCTCCACGAGCTTGAGTCTTTGATCCGCGGGATTCCAAGTCGCTAAATCATCCGATACCTCAAGGATACTCAACGCGTCATCAGCAGCGAGACTGATCGGGTGGGACACGGTGAAAAATCCCCCATCAGCGATCCCTGTCGTCAGGATTTCATCAAGTTGATTGGGCACCTCATCACTTGTTCCAAAGGCATATTCGGCAAAAGCGCTCAGTCCATCTCCGTCCGCATCGACATTCATGTCACCAGAAAAAGCAAGACCATCGCCAATTCCCGCACTCCCGAGCTCACCAACGCTTGCTCGCCAATTTGTCCCTAGATTTTCATCTGGAAGTGTTTCGGGAGAAACAAGGACAATACTCGACCCGCTTCCATCTGGAGCCACAGGCCATGGATAACGATCATTGTAGGTAAGATCACGTATCACCCCACCCACTCCAGATAGGACCAAGTGCTCTCCACTCTTAGAAAGACCCGTGTCGTTGGCAAACTCGCCTGCAATCAGAGAGCTCAACTCACTTCCATAGCGATATTGAAAAGCAGCCCGACTTTTTACCACCAAGACCCGACCCTTGGGCTCAATGACGGTGATTGAGGAGTTGTTGAAATCAAAGTCAATCCCATCCGTGAAGGTAACTCCGATTAAATCGACGGGTTGATCCGAAACATTATAGATTTCGAGATACTCAAAGAGGTTATTGTTATCGAACCCTGCCGCAAGCTCCTCAGCACTCGGGTCAGCGGGGTTATACATGATCTCCGAAATGACAAGATTTGTTGTCTCGGCTAAATCCCCACCCACCACGAAGGTCGCTTGTGTAGGAGCCCCCCACTGCTGGCCATCATAAGCTCGCGCTGTCACAACCTGGCTTGCATTGATCGTCAATGAGCTACCAGAGCTCGCCGCTCCCGAAGGGAGACCACCCTGCGCACGCGGATCAGAGCCATCCGTCGTGAAATAGACACTCCCATTGCCCGACGTCATCGATAACGCAAAACCCTGAGGAACAGTCCCTCCATCTTTATTGAACATTGGAGGATTGAAAAATTGCTGATCAATCCATTCAGCTCGAGCTCCCAGCCATCCCCGAAGGTGAGAGACCTCTCGATACCACCCAGCCAGACCCGGTTGTGAAAAATTCATCCCTGTAATTCCACCAGGCGCCACTTGAGTCCAACGCGCAAAATTCCTCGCTTGAGATTCAGTGAGCTCAGACTGCATCCGATCAATAATCGCGTTGTAATTTTGCTCTGAGAGCGAATTCGCACGCAGTTCATACCACTTATCTATGACCTGTTGAAAAACGTCCTTTCGGGATGTCTTAAGCTGAGGGTCTTGCATATTCCTCGCTTGATCATGGGAAGTATTAAACCCAAAGAGCAAGCCAAACCACTCATACTCCCGATCAAACCAAGTAAAGCTCGTGTCAGAGGTATTCGCTTCCCAACGACGGGGGTTATCATCACGTCCATCACGCGACCCCATGGTGCGATCATAATCCCAAAGTGGGCCTGAAACAATTTTCCCACCTCGGTCAAAATAGAAAAACTGGCTCAAACGCCCCCAGTCTGGATCCATGAAAAAGACGTTGAGCCAGAAGTGCTCAATAAATGCTTCCACGTCAAAATACTCGGTAAAATGTTTCCCCGTGGTTGGATGAACCCCGGTAGAACTCCGCAAAGCCACGGTCGCCTCATTGCAATAGTTTCGCAGGTAGGTCTTTTGCTGAGTTGTCATTTCAAGAACTCCAGGATCCACATTCACCAACGCGCGACCGAATCCAGTCACTGAAAACGTTTGTTCTCCCGGATCCCCACGATCGTTTTTGAAAATATAGCCTCCGGTGATTTTGGGCTCGGTTGTCTCCCAAGGGTCTATTTTTTTGATATCGACCCGATTCTTGTTGATCTCGATTTTATCCATGAAGGCATAGACCCCAAAGTAATCGTCCGAGGTGACCTCTGTTCCTGAAATATCATTGTAGAGCTCAACAAATCGAGTCCCCGGAGCCCAAAGCCCCACCTCATTGCTCAAAGCATAAGCAAAGGTATTGCGCATCAAGGAACGGTCAAAGCTATAACGAGCGCTCAAAATCCAATCTGCCTCAGATTTAAAATCTAATGGCTTGATATCCTGATCTTCCCCAAATTCATCCCACGTCTCAAGAGACATGCTATACTTTGCATTGCCTCCCGAACTTGACCCTCTCTTACGAAAGCCACCCCTCGTTGCCACAGTCGGAACACTCTCTAAGGTGGTGCGACCGGTCACGGGATCTGGCTCAAAAAGAAGCATGAAGACGTCTTTTCTGGTGGTGGAATCAGTTGAAGGAGGAGCCCCCTTCCCGAAGGTTGAGAGCATCACGACTGGCAAATCCGAAGAGAAAGACGTTTCACTAGAAGCCAACTTAATAAAACCTTCGCTCCGACCAATCCCATCGAGAGACCGATCTTTGAAGGCCCGTGCCCGGACCAAAGTCGAGCGTGTAATCGATAAGGGTCCGAGATATTCTGGAGAAGGTGTTTCCGAGTCATGGACCGGAAGGGTGCCATCCGTCGTCACTCGAATCACGACCTCGGGGTCAGGGTGACTCAAAGTGAGCGTGAAGTCCTCAGAGAAGGCTTTGCTCGTCACACTGTATTCCACGGCCACAGGAGGCTCGTACTGAGGAGGACCATTCGGTCCATTGGGAGTGATCTCGGCGAAATAACCATCAACCAACGGAGCGGAGAGATCTTGAATCTCTCCTTCAAGTTCACAGATGAGAGCAAAATCACGGTTTCCGGTGCTCCGATTGAGCCCTTGAACGGCCAAAACATTTTCACCCTCGACAAGCTTTCCGGAAAAATCGATCGGGAAATACTCAAACTCTCCTGTCGGATCACCATTCGCCGTTGCTGTTGAATTAAACAATAACGAAGCAGGGGAATTGAGAGAAGCCACCTCCACACCATTGAGGAATGCGACAAACCCATCATCCACTTTTGCTTTAAAAAAGAGCTCTTGAACGGCATCAAGGTCATCGATTTGAAAGCGCATTCGGACCATAATTGATCCATTGACCCCTTTCATCACACCCTCCACGTTGCCCGTCGGACTTATCTGATCAGCCACTTCTCCCAAAAAACCATATCCCAAAGCACCCTGAGCATCGGTCCAGTCTGCATCATCAAAGTAGGGCGCTCTCCACCCAATGCCGATGTTCGTGGTAGGAACGAAATACTTGAGAGCTCCGTCTGCTGAAATCAAAGTCTTTGGTTCGATTGCCCCTCCACTCCCCACTCCATAGGAAACGTCCTGGTACTGTTGAGGGTAGTTTGGATGAAATGAGGTTGTCAGGGTGGCACCGTCTGGCTTGATCAAAGCAAGATATTCTCCACGGTCATCCAAACTAAAATTCGTATGCAACTCGGAACCTGCGATGGCACGATCCTTCCCAGAGGCAAACACAATGAGATAACCTCCCGCAGGAATGGTGACATCAGGAAAAGCCCATTTACCGAGACTGTTGACATTGTCGGTGAGGGTGTAGCCAAGCGCAGATTGCGCGGCGGAGCCTGCGTTATAAACTTCGATCCAATCAGAGGGGGCACCATCCTCATCGGTCATGCTCAAACCTGAGTTATCGGCCATAAACTCAGTGATCACAAGTTCCCCATAGCTTGGCCAAAGACTTCCTAGCCCGAGTGCGACGACTGCTAGGTTTGCTCTTAAAGTTCCTCTTGATGCGTGCATTTTTTGTGATGTGTGTCGTCCAGATTAAACAATGCTTAAAACTCTTCCAGCCCAAAGCGACTGAAACTCTCCAATTGAGGGTTTTTCCTCTTTACCTGAGTTCTTTGAATCTTAGCCTCAAACAAACGATGCTTGGAGAAAATTTAAGCTCCTTTCGCCATCATTTTTGGCCCTCAGAATCAGAACCTTTTTAAAATTATTAGACCATGATCCCTCTTACCCGCCGGACCCTCTCAGCATGCCTCAGCTTCTTGACTCTCCCAGTTCTCTCACAGGCCAATGAAGCAACTGCACCCGAGAAACTCATCATTACCGAAGGCTTCAAAGTCGAACGTCTCTATTCGGTCCCCGACAAAAAGTATGGTTCTTGGGTCGTTTTATGTAAGGACGACAAAGGTCGTTTCATCACTGGGGACCAATACGGTTCGCTCTACCGCTTCGAAGCACCAGCCCCTGGAAAAACGCTCAGCGACGACGACATTGAAAAAATTGATCTCGATATTGGACACGCCTGGGGCCTTTGCTACGCGTTCGATTCCCTTTACGTCGTCGTCAATGATCAAAAACATGGTGGTAGAGGGCTTTATCGGGTCAAGGATACCAATGGTGATGACCAGTTCGACGAAGTAAAACTCCTCAAAAAATTCCAAGAAAACGGCGGAGAACACGGCCCTCACGCCGTCATCCCAGGACCTGACGGGAAATCTCTCTACGTTGCCTGCGGAAACCAAACAGATCTTCCGGACTATCAGTCGAGTCGTGTTTCTGAGGTTTGGGGAGAGGACAATCTCTTGCCTCGCGTTTATGGAAGAGGGTTTATGAAAGGGACCTTAGCACCCCGTGGCTGGATCTGCAAAACTGATCCTGATGGGAAGTCATGGGAAGTGGTGGCAACAGGTTTTAGAAATCAGTACGATATCGACTTCAATGCCGATGGAGAAATGTTTACCTATGATGCTGATATGGAGTGGGATCTTAACACTCCGTGGTATCGCCCGACTCGAGTCAACCATGTCATTAGTGGCGCAGAGTTTGGATGGCGTAACGGTTCAGTAAAATGGCCCGACTATTATAGCGATAGCTTTGGCGCAGTGGTCAATATTGGCCCAGGATCTCCTACTGGTGTTCTCTTTGGAAAAGGAGCGAAGTTTCCCGCGAAGTATCAACAAGCCTTCTTCATTGCCGATTGGTCCTACGGCAAGCTTTACGCAGTTCATTTAAAACCCCATGGATCAACCTATCAGGCAGACTTCGAGGAATTCGTTGCCGGACAGCCGCTTCCACTCACCGACTTAGTGATTGGAAATGATGGCGCCCTTTACTTTACGGTAGGAGGCCGGCGGGTGCAATCGGGGCTCTATCGTGTCACTTACAGCGGAAGTGAATCAACTCAACCCATCGTCGGAAAGCAGTCTGGACAGGAGCAACGGGATCTGCGCCATCAGCTTGAGGCCTTTCACCTTTCCAAAGACCCTCAAGCGCTCACCGCTTCATGGCCTCACTTAGGCAGCTCAGATCGTGCCCTACGCTTCGCAGCTCGCACGGCGATCGAGAAAATTCCTGCAAAGCAGTGGGCCAGCAAAGCCCTCTCCGAAAAAAATGCAGTCGCTCAGATTGGAGCACTTATTTCACTTGCTCGCGTCGGGACTCAACAAGATCAAGAGCCTGTTGTGAAGGCTCTGCTAACGCACAATTACGGAGACTTTGATCTTCAAACTCGCTTCGATCTCTTACGAGCCTACACCCTAACCTTTAAGCGTTTGGGTCCTCCCTCAGACCAACAGAAGAAAGCGGTTATCTCGCAAGTCAATTCGTTCTTCCCAGCCGATAACCGTGCTGAGAATATTGAGCTCGTCCATCTCCTCGTCTATTTGGGTGCGCCTCAAGTGATCGACCGTGCTGTCGAGATCCTCGAGAAAGGCCCCACACAAGAGGAACAAATTGCGATGGCCGCTGCAGTCCGAAATGAAAAACAGGGTTGGACCAGTGAGCTTCAAAAGCGTTATTTCTCTTGGTTCACCCGGGCAGCGAACTATCGAGGTGGAGCTGGATTTGGAGCGTTTATCGACGAAATCAAAGCAACTGCGATCAGCCACCTCTCAGAGTCCGAGAAAACAGCTCTCAAGTCCATCATCGATGCCAAAGCGAAGTCGGAAGGACCCGTTTTTACGGCAAAACCGAGAAATTTCGTCAAAGCCTGGACGATGGAAGATCTCAAACCCCTTCTTGCGTCTGGTCTTGAAGGTGGCAGAAACTTCAAGAATGGCCGCGAAATGTTTGGAGCTGCCAATTGCTACGCCTGCCACCGCTTTGGACAAGAGGGTGGTGCCATCGGCCCCGACCTCACAAGTGCTGCAGGTAAATTTAGCCCGCATGACTTCCTTGAGCAAATCATCGATCCTGGAAAGGAGATTAGTGATCAATACGGCTCAATGGTCTTCACCAAAAAGGATGGATCGGTGGTCGTTGGCCGCCTTGCCAACCTTTCCGGTGGAACCTACCGCATTATTACCAATCTTTACGCACCAGGGGATATGACCTTCGTCAAAACCTCAGATCTTAAATCGGTCGAGCCTTCGACGATCTCAATGATGCCTCCTGGCCTTCTCAATACTCTCAGTGATGAAGAAATCCTCGATCTCACCGCCTATGTTCTGTCGGGAGGAAATCCGAAGCACCAAATGTACTCCAAATAAAGTTAGCCTTTTACGACGAGTCAAAATTTTAATTTTGACAGCTCAAAATACCTCGCTTAGAGCGAGAGTGTGAAGTCACTGATCTTGCTACTAGCCCCCCTCTTGCTGGGAGGCTGTATGAGCAAAAAAAACCTCAGAACCTCTGCAGGGCCCATTGTTACCACAACGGGAATGATTGGTGATGTTGCTCGCAACATTGTTGGAAACACTCGTCCTGTGACGAGCCTGATCAACGAGGGGGCTGACCCACACATCTATATCGCAACCAAAGGCGACATCGATCACATCGTGAGTGCCTCGCTCATCCTCTACAATGGCCATCATCTCGAAGGAAAGATGGCCTCGATTCTTTCGAAGCGAAAAAATGCAGTCGCTCTTACCGAGCAGACTCTGGAACAAGAACTTCTCCGAGGCCAGGCAGGACAGGTTGACCCTCATCTCTGGATGGATGTTTCACTCTGGTCAGAGGTTGCCCAACACATCGGAAAGCACCTGACCGGTCTTTGCCCCCAAAATGCTGATCTCTATCGCCAAAACCTTGCTCGCTATCAGCAAAAGCTTGAGCGCTTAGACAGTTACGCAACCCAAGCCATTGCCTCGATCCCTGCAGATCAGAGAGTTCTCATCACCGCTCACGATGCCTTTTCCTATCTCGGGCGAGCCTACCAAATCGACGTCCGTGCAATTCAAGGGATCTCGACTGATTCTGAGGCTGGAAGCCACGAAATTGAGGAGCTTGTCGACTTTGTCGTGAGCCGCAAGATTCCTGCTATTTTTGTCGAAAGCTCAGTTTCCAAAAAAAGCATTCAAGCCGTCGTCGAGGGTGCTGCGGCGCGTGGGCATACCTTACGCCTCGGTGGTGAACTTTATTCAGATGCTCTTGGCCCCGCGGGATCCTACCAAGGAACCTACATTGGCATGATTGATCACAACATCACCACAATCGTGAAGGCTCTGGGTGGATCGGTTCCTCCAAGAGGCTTTCAAAATCAACTCTCTCAATAAAGGCGCTATGAGACCCGAACATCCACCTGAGATTCCAATCGCGATTCATGACCTAACAGTCGCCTATCATCGCAAGCCTGTCCTATGGGATCTTGAGCTCAATCTTCCTGAAGGGAAACTCATTGGTATCGCGGGACCTAATGGAGCCGGAAAATCAACCCTTCTCAAAGCCTGCCTAGACCTCATTCCTAAAACTTCGGGGGAAGTTCTCATCTACGGAAAACCCTATCACAAACAAAGAGATCTCATCGTCTATGTCCCCCAAAGGGAATCTGTTGATTGGGATTTCCCAGTAAGTGCGCTTGATGTTGTCACCATGGGAACTTACCGCCAAGTTGGTTGGTTTAAACGAATTGGCAAAAGACAACGAATCACAGCGCGAGATGCTCTAGAGAGAGTGGGCATCGGCCATCTCGCTGATCGCCAGATTTCTCAGCTCTCAGGAGGTCAACAACAACGCGTTTTTCTGGCAAGGGCACTTGTCCAAGATGCCCTGATTTACCTCATGGATGAACCCTTCGCTGCCGTTGATGCGGCCACAGAACATGCCATGATCGAAATCCTTCAAGAGCTCAATACTCAGGGTAAAACCGTCGTTTGTGTTCACCATGATCTTGCGACAGTCTCTCGCTACTTTGACCACCTCGTTCTATTGAATATGAGAGTCGTCGCTTCTGGACCAACGAAGGAGATTTTCACGCGAGATCATCTTCAAAAAACTTATGGAGGAAAACTCAACCTTCTTGATGATGTTGCTGAGGCTCTCAAAAACTTGGGGCGCTAATTCTTGATCATGATCGACGGCCTTATAGACACTCTCTTATTAAAACCCTACAACACACGTATTGTTGTCTTAGGGGTCATGATGTTAGGTGCCGCAAGCGGACTGATCGGATCCTTCTTACTTTTGCGCAAACAATCATTGCTTGGTGATGCCCTCTCGCACGCCACCCTTCCTGGTCTTGGTCTTGCTTTTGCGGCGATGAGCTCCCTCGGAATCGATGGGCAATACCTCCCAGGTCTTCTATTGGGTGCAGCAACTACGGGCGTACTTGGAATTCTCTTCGTCTTGGCGATTGGCCGAACCACAAAGCTTAAAGACGACGCTGCAATGGGAATTGTCCTCTCCGTGTTTTTTGGAATTGGGATTGTCATCTTAAGGCTGATCCAAAACATCCCAGGGCAAACTTCCGCGGGTCTAGAATCTTTTATCTACGGCAAGACCGCATCCATGATCACCTCGGATTTTGTCCTCATTGCCATCACCCTCTCTTTTTGCCTCTTCGTGACCTTTCTCGCTCGAAAGGAGTTGGTCCTTCTTTGTTTTGATCCTTCACTTGCGGCAACTCAAGGTTGGCCTGTTCTGTTTCTCGACCTGCTCTTAATGGCTCTCGTTGCCACGGTCACCGTCGTTGGACTCCAAGCAGTTGGACTGATTCTTATTATTGCTTTTCTCATTATCCCAGCGACAGCAGCTCGCTTTTGGACCAATAATCTTCGACATCTACTCTGGCTTGCGACCTTCATTGGCGCGGTTTCAGGCTGGCTTGGCGCTTCCCTCTCGGCAGTTTTTGCCAATTTCCCTGCTGGAGCGGTAATCGTCATTGCGGCGGCCTCATTTTTTCTCATAAGTATGCTCTTTGGAAAAGCGCGAGGAGTGATTCCCCGCTTCCTTCGCCAACGGGATCTACGGCGCAAAGTGGGAAGACAACACTTGCTTCGATCTACTTACGAGATTCTCGAAAAGAGCCAAAAAGAACGCCCCCTCAAAAACCTTTCAATCTCTTTACATTTGCTTCAGCAGCATCGTTTTTGGGGCAAAGGAGAGCTTGCAAAACTTATTCGCCAAGCGCGTATCGAAGACCATCTCGAACGCCAACCAAGCGGAGAACTTAGGCTTTCAGAATCAGGATTTGGCGAGGCCTCGCGCATTACTCGGAATCATCGTCTCTGGGAAATGTATCTGATTAAACATGCTGATATCGCTCCTTCCCATGTCGACCGAGATGCTGACCTAGTTGAACACCTGCTGGGGGCTGAAATTGTGCACCAACTCGAAGCTGAGCTTGCCCTAACACAAGCAACCATTGAGTCCCCTCATGACATTCAAGCCGAAACGACACCTTCATAAAAGTCACGCCATTAGCCTTTTAAATGCCCCAGAATCAACAATCTGATCCGCGCTCATGAATTGGAATATCAATGACTTCTATATCATCATCGTCGGTGTTCTTTGCGCAATGGCCTGTGCGCTGCCAGGAGCCTTTCTGCTGTTACGCCGGATGAGCATGATGGGTGATGCTCTGAGCCATGCGGTTCTCCCGGGACTTGCCGTTGCCTTCCTCATTTCTGGAAGCCGGGCAAGCTCTACGATGTTTATTGGCGCGGCGGTCGCCGGTGTTTTCACCGCCCTTTTTACCCAGTGGATTGTCCGCTTTGGAAAAGTTGAGAGAAGTGCGGCGATGGGAGTTGTTTTTACCACTCTCTTTGCCATTGGGCTGCTTATCATTGAAAAAGGAGCCAATCAGGTCGACCTCGATGCTCGCTGTGTGCTTTATGGGGCCCTTGAGTACACTCCTCTCGAATTAGTTCAGCTATTTGAGACCTCTGACTATCTTGTTCAAATCCCTAAGGCAGCCGTTGTCGTTGGGGCAACATTTTTACTAAACGGTCTTCTTGTTGCTCTCTTTTTTAAGGAATTCACCCTCTCTTCTTTCGACCCCAACCTTGCGCAAACCCAGGGCTTTCATCCACAAGTGATCCATTACCTCTTGATGGTGATGGTGGCAACCACCACGGTCGCTGCCTTTGAAGCGGTCGGCTCAATTATCGTCATTGCCATGCTTATCGTCCCTCCCTCAACCGCCTTTTTACTGGCTCATCGGCTAGGGCCTTTTCTCTTTCTTAGCCTTTTGTTTGCCGCCCTCGCTGCCATTCTAGGACACCTCGCCTCGCAAAGTATTACTCTCTTCTTTGGCCTTCCAGAAACAAGCAGCTCCGGGATGATGGCTACCATGGCAGGACTTCTTTTTCTCTTCGTCTGGCTGTTTGGGCCCTCTGGACTCGCCCGCGATCAAAAAGCAAAGCTATTGAGATCAGACGATCCTCCGGCTTTGTTATAGGTCTCCAATCAACGATTGATCTCTCTTAGCGCGGATCTCGCTTCTTGGAATGATCGCCTTACAATAGAAATTGTAAGTGGAATGGGCGAAAAACCTTGAAGAGGACTTTTAAAGAAACTTTTCAAACCCTTCTCTCGAGCACAAAGGCAATCGACTGTAATCAATGGCTTCTCTCCAAATACTTTATCAAGACGACTCCCTCGTCGCAGTCAATAAACCTGCCGGGCAACTGGTTCATCCATCCGATCATCCACAGCCGGGAGATGAAGTGACCATGAAAATCTTACGCGATCAAATCGGTCACCAAGTTCATCCTCTTCACCGAATTGATCGCCCAACATGTGGCGTAGTTCTCTTTAGTACAGAAGCACGAGTCGTCAGGATTCTTCGCCCGGGTTTCGATGAAAATCGAATTAAAAAGACCTACCTTGCCATCGTTCTAGGTCAACCCGATTACGAATCACATCTCTGCCAATTGCCTCTCAGAAAGAGGGAAGACTCTCCTCTCCGAGAAGCCCGAACGCTCATAAAAGTCCTTCAAAAAATATCTCCGGATCTCACCTTGGTAGAGGCTCAACCACAAACCGGGCGCTTTCATCAAATCCGAAGGCATTTACAACTCCTCGGAACTCCAATCGTAGGCGACTATCGTTATGCAGGCCCCGAACGCTGCGACTCCTACGGAAAAAAGCTCAACATCGGCACTCGAATGCTTTTACAAGCAAAGGAGCTAGCTTTGGTGCATCCCGAAACCGGAGATTTACTGACAATCAGCGCCCCGATCGACCCACTCATCGCTCAGCTCACCCCTCAGTGACCTAAAAAAGCCCTTCCGGAGAAACCGGAAAGGCCCTGAAAAATGAGAGATCACCAACTCTCTTCGCTTAGTCGGTGTATTCGCGGTGACCCTCTTTTTTGAGAGCTTTGAGTTTATCAACCACCTCATCAGCCTTTGCATCGTCTTCGGCAATAAAGGCTAACTCAAGCTCACAGAGAGCAGCGTAAGTTAAACCAATCAAACGCTTATAATCAGCGGTTCCTTTCGCAAGGTCTTTGCCCTGAATATCTTTAAAAAGAATGGGGAGATATTCTAAGGACTTCAACGTGGCTTTCTGAGCCGTTTGAGCCAACTTAATCTTATCAGCAAAAGTTTCAGCCTTCCGAAGCCCCTTCAGAGAGCTGCTGACCTTGTCCATTTCTTGCGCCAACGGAGTATCCTCGTCCGCATGCACAAAAGAAACACTCCCGAATCCCATCACTGCAGCGATGGCCAGAGACTTAATTGAAAAATGAAGTTTCATGTCGCAGAGACTACTGTCCTATTCCCGAGAATCTGTCAAAACAAGGCTGGGAAATTCCATCACGCAGATTTATCCACCTTCTGTGATTCGCGCCTTCATTTTTGATCTCGACGGCACTCTCGTTGATTCTCTGCCAGGTATTGCCCTCGCCTTAAACCATGCCCTCACCGACGCCGGCCTCCCAACCTACCCCCAAAACGAAGTCATTTCATTCATCGGAAACGGGATGAAAGTTTTAGTAGAGCGCGCACTCCAACCTCACCATCCTTCGTTGCAAACACAAGTTTTTGAAAGCCTCCAAAAACACTATCAAGAGGACTGGAAAGAAGGAACAACCCCTTATCCTGGGATCGTAGAACTCCTCAAGACACTTCGTTCTGCAGATTACCCCCTTGCTGTGCTCTCCAACAAACCTCATCAGTTCACCCAAGAAATTGTAGAGAGCTTATTCCCTTCTGGCCTCTTTTCACGGGTCCAAGGACATTGCGAAGGGATCGCGAAAAAGCCCGATCCAACCTCCACTCTCCAAATCGTTTCGGAGTGGACTCTAAAACCTAAGGAAGTTGCTTATGTTGGGGACTCGACGGTAGATCTTAAAACAGCTCAATTTTCAGGTCTGGTTCCCTTAATATTTTCCTGGGGCTATGGCACACCCGAAGGAATTCCTCTCTTACAATCAACAGAGGATTTTCTGAGCGCGATCGCGGAAGAGCAGCACTAGAAATTAAAGTAAATAAAAGCGCTTTCTCTCGTCGGCGAGAAAAAACAAATCGCGGCAATGAGTAACAATTGAACCCAGCGATTCAGCAAGAGCCCATAGGCGGCACTCTTTCGCTGCGAAAAAAACTCACCCACAAAAACGGCAACTGTAAGGACAGCCATGAACCCCGCTAAAAGAGCAGTTTTGGGGCCCTCAAAGCACGCCAAAATCGCACTAGCATTGAGATGGTAGCCTTTTAGAAAAGCTAAGGCTTCGACTTTCTGGCAAGCAATTCGCCAGTCACTTTCTTTAAAAAAGATCCAGCTCACCGTCACAAAGACCATTGTAAGCGACCAAGCTAACCAATACGGGAGGCGTTTCTTTTTGCTCAGAGCACACACCAAGACAGCCACTCCATGAAGGAGCCCCCAGATGAGAAACCCCCATCCCGCACCATGCCACAACCCCGAGAGGAGAAAGACGATGCAAACATTTACGAACCATAACCTAACCCGACTTCCTCCCAAAGGAAAGTAAACGTAATCGCGAAACCACCGGGAAAGGGTGACATGCCACTGGCGCCAAAAATCTTGGATATTACGTGCTAGGTAGGGACTTCTAAAATTGAGAGTCAGTTTGATTCCAAAACAGGAGGCGAGACCGAATGCAATGAGAGAGTATCCGCAAAAATCAAAATAAATTCGAAACGCGAAGAAGAGCGCGTCAAACCAAACAATCAAAGAATTCGTCGAGAAAGATCGGAGCTCATCTCCAAGAAGGGCAAAATTCTCTGCCATAACCAATTTAAAGAATAAACCCAAGACGATCCAAGGCAGCCCATCTTCAATGTCCTTTCTTTTGAGACCAAAAGATAGGTTTTGAACTTGGGGCAAGAGGTCACTTCGGCGCTCGATGGGACCCGCCACAATCTGGGGAAAAAAACTGGCATAGTTTAGAAAATCCAAGAAACAGGGCCGATCCAAGCCTTCACGTCGGCTATCAATGACGAAGGAAAAAATCTGAAAGGTATAAAACGAAAGTCCCATGGGAATCAACAAGCGCAGGCGCTGTTCTCTTCCGAGAAACACCTGCTCAAAAAAACCGCTATATTTGTAATACCCCAGTGGGACCAACAACAAACAACCCACCAAAACGAGAGACCAACGACCATGAGCCTTCAATCCCAAATAGCCCACACCAACGACCCACAAAAAAACGGCGACAGTTTCGAGGCTTTCCATGCCTAGCAAAAAGAGGCTGAGTCCGATAAATGCCCATCGATCGACAAAACCCCCGCGCAAGAGGAAACGCAAGAGGCTCAAGAGAGTGAACGCTCCAATCAGAGAAAACCAAAATGTCAGCGACGCAAAATTCATTCCTTCAATTCTAAATGCCTTCTTAGTGCCTCGCCAAGGAGCTGGCTTCTGAGTTTTCCTGCCTCAGGAGTGAGGTGAAAACCGGTATCTAAAAACATCGAATTATCACTGAGCGCTCCCATCATTTCATCGTCCAAAATAGGCAGATACTGGCTCACCTTTTGCAGATAATGAGCATGCTCCGCTCTCTGTTCTGCGAGGGCTTCGTGCTCAAAGCACTCCCATGGAAGGGTGTAAAAAATACGAATCTTCTTCTCTCGTGCGTAGTGAGCCAAAAAACGAAGATCACGAGACGCTTGATCATCGAGCCATTGAACCATGGGAGTGAAGGGTTCAATGTCCGCATTGGGTTGCTGCACATGAGCCGTAAGCACTCCATGTGGCTCAAGGTCTGAAATTTGATAGCGATAAAGATCGCGCCCGCTGAGAAACTTTGCTGTCAGCGCGCCGAGGAATTTCGCACCCGGCTTAAGCGCAGCAAGAGGATCCCTCCATGGATTTTCAAAGATTTCTTGAGCAAAGGCCCCTCTCTGACCTTGCTCCTCCCAATGAAAACCACCCACTTTCGCTGCCAAACTGGAACCCCAAGCTCCAGAACGACAGAGAATATCTGGCTCGAGATGAAGAATCACAAAATCCCCCTCGCGAGCGTCTTTCGTCGCCAACCATGTCAGATAGCGGTAACCCATTGCAGCTGAGCCACCTAGATTTACGGCGGCAATACCAGTGACTTCCTCCAAAACAGCTGGATGAAGAGAAAATGAACAACTTGAACCTCCACCCAAAAAAATGAGGGGACCATCTCCCACTCGCTCCCGAGTCTCCGTGAGATCACTCTGGCGCTCCCGAGCAACCGCTCGCCAGAATTTGGCCTCAGGATCAAAATTCATCGAGCAAAAGCTCGCGCAGAGGACCATCATCAACGCAAACCCAAGAGTCACATACCAAGGAAATCTTCGAACCTTGTCAAAATGAGATTTTTCGACATCCACCACCTCAAAACTAAGGGAAGGTTACTCCTTGTCACAATGGCAATTTAGCTAGAAAACGCCATTATCGGCAACGGATGGATTCGTTGAGCAACTTGCAACGCTCTGCCCACGTCTAAATCTCGACGGCTTGAGCAAGCAGTTGCTGATATTCTGCTGCCGGAATCTCATAGCCTCCAAAGGATCGAAGGTGGTCGGTCATCCACTGAGTATCCAACAATTCAACGTCCTCATCTCTCAACCAATGAACAAGCTTCACCAGAGCGAACTTACTCGCATCAGTCTTACGGCTAAACATACTCTCGCCAAAAAACGCCTTACCAATCCGCACTCCATAGAGACCTCCCTGCAATCCTTGCTCATCCCAACATTCAACCGAATGTGCAAATCCAAGATCAAAGAGATGGCAGTAGCTTTCCATAATGACTGGATCAATCCAGGTTTCTTCTCGATCTCCACATCCCTCCATCACCTCTCTAAAAGCGGTGTCTATTCGTAATTGAAATGGGTGCTTTTTGAGAGCTCGTTTTAAACCATGGGGAATATGGAAACGCTCATCTAAAGGAATAATCCCCCGCATTTTTGGCTGGAACCAATAAATCTCCCCATTTTCGGACATCGGGAAGACTCCTTGCACATAAGCACCAAGCAACACATCGGGAGCAATTCGATCCACGGCATTATTTTCTCGATACAAGACGGTAATTTCAATCTACAATTCGTCCATGAAGATCGATTTAGCAAATCTACCCGAACAAGGGCAACAATTTGAAGGGGAGATCTCGCCAGAAATATTTCAAGTCGAACAAAGTGATATTCTTTCGGTTTCCCCTATCCGATTCTCCCTTTTCGCCCAACGTTTTGACACAGAGCTTCTGCTCACCGGAGAGATCGAAGCTACCTTCGAATTGAACTGTATGAGAAGCCTCCATCCCTTTAAACAGACTGTTTTCCTCCCCTCAGCGGCAATGAGTATCGAAATCGGAAATGACGGTATCATCGACGCCTCCGAAGCCATTCGCGAGGAGGTTTTGATCGAATTACCGACCATCCCGAGGTGCGATGAGGGAGATGAGCCCGGAAATTGTCAAATTGATCCGAAGTATTTAGCAGTGGACAAATCCACCAAAGATGGAGTAGACAGCGCCCCCGCAAATGAGAAGCCCAATCCATGGGCAGCTCTAGACGCGTTGGATTCTCAAGATTAACTCTTAAAAAATAGACCCATGGCCTCACCAAAACGCCGCACATCCAAGCACAAGCAGAAACTTCGTCGCGGAGCGAACCGTTGGCGCAAGCCTTTGCTCAAATCCTGCCCTGAGTGTGGGAGTAAGACCCCTGGACACATCGCCTGCCCTTCTTGCGGAACTTACCGCGAACGTCAGGTTGTCGAGGTTGACCTCGTCTAGGTAAGTCTTCGAAGACATCTCAACCTTTGAGCGCGGGGGGAACCCTTCGCGCTTTTTCTACGTGATGAATATCGCACTTGATGCAATGGGTGGCGACCAAGCTCCCGGAATGAATCTTGAGGGGGCTAAGCAAATCCTAGCTTCGCGTGATGATATCACCTCTTTAATTCTCACAGGCCCTGAGAGCACGCTCAAAAAAGCAGCGGCGCAGTGTGGCCTCAGCGATCCACGGGTTCGCTTTGCGGATGCCACTGAAGTGGTTGGAATGGAAGAATCTGGAGCCAAAGCTCTGCGAAAAAAGAAGAATTCATCGATTTCGGTTGCAGCTGATTTGGTCAAAGCGGGCGAGGCTCAAGCCCTCGTCTCTGCAGGCAACACAGGTGCTGCGGTTGCTGCCGCAACCATCAAACTTCGCTTGCTTAAAGGAGTCGCACGCGCTGGTATCGCTTCCCCACTGCCCAACGAGTTTGGAGTGTGCAACCTACTAGATGCTGGGGCCAATCCCGAAGCAAAACCTGAACATCTCGTGGGCTATGCGATTATGGGCAGCGTCTACTCTCGGGAGGTTCTCAAAGTCTCTCTTCCCCACGTCGGCATTATGTCCAACGGAGAAGAAGAAGAAAAAGGAACACCCTTCACAAAAGAAACAATGAGGCTGCTCAAGGAGCTCGTTGATCACAAGCGGGCTCCTTTCAAGTTGCTTGGAAACGTCGAAGGACATGACCTCTTTCAAACGAGGCTCGACGTCTGCCTGTGCGACGGATTTACCGGAAACATTGTTTTAAAAAGCTGCGAGGCAACCGCCAAAGCCATGTCAAAATGGATGAAGGCGGAATTTAAAAAGAACCCTCTTCGGATTGCCGGAGCCCTCATGGGTAAGGGAGCTTTTCAGGCTGTCAAAGACCGCACCAACTACGAGTCTTATGGGGGTAGCCCGCTTCTTGGAGTCAATGGAGTGGTGATCATCGCCCATGGGGGATCTTCTGCTCTTGCGATCAAAAACGCCTTAAAAATGGCGGCAGAAGCCATTAAACATCAAGTAAACCCCAAGATCGAGGAAGCCCTTCTCGAAGCTCAACGCGAGCCCGGAGTTTCACTCACCGATTCTTAAGAAAATTCATCGAGGGCAGCTTGGGCTCTGATGAGAGAATTGACTCTACGACAAGCGATTGGCTTGTTTTGCCGCTTGGCTTTCCTTGGAAACAAATCACCCTACCGACATGAGTTTTTTTGACACTCCGGTGACTCGACGAGCAACGGGCTCTCTTAAGTGGGATCGCCGAAGCGATCTGGATCCATTTTGGGTGGCTGATATGGATTTCACTTCAGCTCCGGAGATTATCGAAGCCATCCGTTCTCGAGTCGATCACGGCGTCTTTGGCTATGCTCTGCCCCACCAATCTTTAGTCGACGCGCTCCAAGAATACCTCGTTTCCCGACTCGGCGTCACTGTTCCCGAAAATCAAATTGTTCACCTCGGGGGGCTCGTTCCCGCACTTTCTCTTGCAGCACGAGCCTTCGGAAAGCCAGGCGACCGCTTAATGACGGCGACTCCGGTTTATCCCCCATTTCTTGGGATCCATCATGACGCATCAATGGAACTGCTCACCACCGATCACATCGAAGTCGATGGAAGATGGACCTTTGACTGGGAAGCCATGGAAGCTCAGGTCACTGCCAATACGAAAATCTTCGTCCTGAGTAACCCTCAGAACCCTCTTGGGAGAGTTTACACCGGCGAGGAGATCACCCGCCTTGCAAGCTTCTGTGAAAAGCATGATTTAATTCTTCTTTCAGATGAAATCCACTGTGACCTCGTTCTCAACGAAGCACGCACGCCTCACTTCTCTGCTCTCAATCTTGAGCCAGAACTTCGGGATCGAACCATCACCTTGCTCTCGCCGAGTAAAACTTACAACATCGCTGGTCTTGGCTACGCTTTTGCTGTCATTCCCAATGATCGTATTCGCCGTCGTTTTGACGCGGCAAGGGGCCATACCCTTCCTGAAATCAACTGTATTGCATACTACGCTGCTGAAGCGGCGTATCGGCATGGAGAGCCCTGGAGACAAGAGCTCCTTTCCTACCTTCGCCAAAACAAAAAACTCCTGACCAACACCCTTCGTGAAAAAATCCCAGGGGTGAAAATCCCGGAGATCGAAGCGACTTATCTTGCCTGGATTGACTGCCGTGAGCTCGATGTCGACCAACCTATTCAAAAGGCTGAACAAGCCGGCTTATTCCTTTCTGACGGTGGCTTCTTTGGTCACGGGCGGTGTATTCGCATGAATTTTGGCACTCAAACCGATCGACTGGCCAAAGCCCTCGATCAGCTTGTTGCCGCGCTTACTGAGCCTGAGCAGGCTTAAGTTTTGGATCATCAAGATCGAGCCGATAAAGGATCTGATTGTAGTCCTCGCGCGGCGTTTGATCAGAATTACCTGAAAATTGATGCGTGTAAGTACCTTCGAAAAGGAGAATCGGTGAGCTTTTAGGAGCCATCTCCAGATGCATCTTAGGATTATAAAAGGTGTAGCGATCATGCGAGAGCACCTTGATTGCTTTGCCCCACGGACCGAGCGGTGACTTCGCTTCACAATACCAAATCTCTCCCAAATAAGCACTCTCACCCTCGATTCTCGTAAAAAGAGCCACCCAACGATTTCGAAAACTACTGAAGCCAATCGCTCCACGGTGGACCTTGATTTTCGGGCCATCCGCCGAAACCACCGTCTTTGGAGCCTCGAGGGCTTGCCACTGATGTTGATCCAGCCAATCTTCGTATGAATCCGAAACTTGAAGATAAGGAAAGGGATCACCAAAGAGGATCCAATCCTTACCCTCTTGATCGGTCCACCTCACTGGGTGTCCCGTGGGTTCCTGTGTTCGCCGCCTTACTTTCCCTCCGTCTTTGCTTTTTTCCCAAAGCACCTTGAGAGAGCGAAACACTTGATCCTGCTCATCCCATTCACACAGACCCGTCCGGTAACTCGTCAGAGGAGGCTGAATCTTTTCATAGTGAGCAACTAAACGCTTCTTGCCCTGGCGATCGGCAAGACTCAAGAGGCCACTCAACCAGGTGGGTCCCTTTCCTTCCATCTCGGCAAGGCCTCGTGGACTTCCCGCAGCGTCTCTAAAATGCTCAAAAGCAAGATGCACAGGAGGTTCAAATTTCGAGAGCGGACTTAGCGAAGTTGTCGCCCCTGTCATCTGAAAGATCCCCAATGGATAACGAGCCAGAGTCGTATCGCCCCACGCCCAAAACAATTTGCCCGCATGTCGTGCATTGAGCACACTATCACAGCCTAGGATACCACTCTCCTTAAGCTCAGTATACTGTCCAAAGCGTTGCGCTTCAGCAAAGAGTCCACCACCCGTTAAGCGACCAAGCCTTTTGGCAAGGGCTGTTCGGGTGACTTGAATCTCGATTGTTTTTCCCGACTCTGGGATGATTCGCACTCCACGGGATCCAAAACCATCTGCTTTTCGTTCATAACCGTGGCCTCGGACCGTTAGCCAGACCTCTTGGCCCATTAATTCGGGCAAATCAAAAGCGACTACCCCTGCATTATCCGAGACAAAACGGACATTGTGAGTGGTGATGAGCTCCATTTGCGAGACGGGCCATCCGTTTTGCTCATCGATCACGACGATGCGACAAGCTTCGGCCGGCACACTCCTCGGAGTGATTCGGATTTCAGCTCGACTTCGCTGAGGCAAATGAAGG
>JALRJZ010000179.1 GCA_023261045.1 Akkermansiaceae bacterium | reverse complement strand
GGATGAAGCTCCGCGAAGTCTTCAGGCTGAAAACCTCTTTTTTCCAGTAAAACCATCGCGAGGGCATCGGTGAGCGCGAGCATATTGGTAGAACTTGATGTGGGTGCGAGGCGAAGAGGACAAGCCTCTTCACTCACATGGGTAAGCAGGATAAGGTCACTATGCTTAGCAAGATGGGAGTTTTGATTTCCGGTGATGGCAATTATCTGAGAGGCTCTTTTCTTAACGTGTGGCAGGAGGCTAATTAATTCAGCAGTTTCTCCAGAGTCACTGAGAGCGACGATCATGTCCTCGTTGGAAATGAGGCCAAGATCGCCGTGAAGAGCATTTTGACAGCTCAGCGACACGGCGGTGGCCCCAGTGCTATTGAGGGTTGCAACGAATTTTTTACCGATATTTTGAGACTTGCCCACGCCAATGACGACAATCTTTTTGCCATTCTGTAATGCAGAATTGAGGGCTTCGACGGCCTCGCCGAAGTGACAGTCGAGTCGTTCTGCAAGCCTTTGAAGCTGAGCAATTTCGATTTCTAGGACGGCTTGACCTCTCTCGATATAATCCACGCCGGTGACGTTGCCTGAAGAGCTCCTTCGGGTCAATCAGACAAGTAAGTCTGGTGATCTAGGATAAGGAGGTTAGGATTTTGTTCACTGATGAAGCGTTATTTGCCTTATCTGAAGCTTTTTAAACCAGTCCGGTGGCATCTGATTGGGGGCATTATTGCTGGTCTCCTCTTTGCGGTCGCGACTGGTGCGGGTGTTCCCCTGGCGACAAAGACGGTTTTCCCTTTGATCTTCCCGTCGGAGAGCAGTCGGACGGGTGGACAAGAGCAAGCGAACTGGTTGGTGGAGGCAATTGCTGGAATACTGGGAGATGTTGAGCGTGATGTCATTGTCATCATTGCCTGCTTCTGGCTACCTGGAATGTTCTTTTTCAGGGCGGTTTTTGGGTTTTTGAATGGTTACTTGATTAGCTACTGTGGTTT
Organism: Akkermansiaceae bacterium; assembly: GCA_023261045.1. Lineage (GTDB taxonomy): Bacteria > Verrucomicrobiota > Verrucomicrobiia > Verrucomicrobiales > Akkermansiaceae > SW10. The sequence continues at coordinate 4,372 of JALRJZ010000179.1, read as the reverse complement.
TCGGGTTTTGGAGGTCATTCGGCGTGATGTTTTTGTGAAGTTGCAGCACTTGCCGATCTCCTTTTTTGATCGTCACCAGTCAGGAGATCTCGTTGCCAGACTCGTTGGTGATGCTGAATTGTTGAGGTTTGTCATTACAAGAATCTCGCAGGATGTGATCAAGCAGCCGGCTGTTCTGATTGCTGCATTGGGGTTTCTTGTCACCGAAGCGATTCGGCATGAGGGAACATTTATCGTGTTAATTTCCGTCCTGACGATCCCGCTCTGCGTCATGCCCCTACAGGCGATCGCAAAAAAAATGGGTAAAAAGGCAAGATCTCTCCAAGAGAATGCTGGAGATTTGAGTGGGCAAATCGCGGAGACTCTCCAAGCACCGATGGAAATCCGCGCCTATAATTTGCAAGAACGTGTGATTGATCGATTTCACCAAACGGTGGCTCAAATCATTCGCTATTCGATGAAGGTGATCAAATACCGTCTTTTTGTTTCTCCCTCAGTTGAGTTTATTGCCGTTCTTGGCCTGACCATTGCCTTAATTATCGGAGCGCAAGCAGATGATGTGATGAGCCTCGAGCAGTTCATTGCAATCGCCCTCGCACTTCACCTATCCTATGAACCGATTAAAAAGCTGGGAGAAATTCATAGCTTAATGAAGCAGGGAGAGGCGGCCTTGGATCGCTTAGAAGAGGTGCTGCATACTTCCGACCAAGTTCGAGAGGCCAAAAATCCGAAACGCCCAGAAGTATTTCGTGCGGAGATTACCTTAGACCAAGTCAGATTTGCTTATGGAGAAGAGGAAATCTTAAAAGGAATCTCGACGACGATTCAACCGGGAGAGTGTGTGGCTGTGATCGGTCCAAGCGGGGCTGGTAAATCAAGTCTCTTTAAACTCATTCCCCGCTTTTATGATGTGACTTCCGGGTCGGTCAAAGTGAGTGGAATTGATGTTCGTGATTGGTCAAAAAAAGAGCTCCGTGATCATGTTGCGGTGGTCTCTCAATCTCCGATTTTGTTTAAAGGAACCATTCGAGAAAACATTTTACTTGGGCGCCCTGATGCGACTGAGCAAGAAATGATTGCTTCTGCAAAACGAGCAAATGCTCATGACTTTATTCTGAATCAGGAAAGTGGATACGACACCAACATCTCTGAGCAAGGGGCAAGTCTTTCGGGAGGTCAGCGGCAGCGGATTGCCATCGCAAGAGCCTTTTTGAAGGATGCTCCAATTCTCTTGCTTGATGAGGCAACGAGCGCTTTGGATAACGAAAGTGAAGCCAAGATTCAGGAATCATTAGCAGAGCTCGTTAAAAATCGAACGACTTTGATGATTGCCCACCGACTAACAACAACTCGCATTGCAAATCGCGTTCTTGAGGTGGAACAAGGCGAGATCGTCTCCGAGCGAGCTCAGGCCTAGGGGCTGAATTCTGGATGAGTTTGAATGATCAACTTGCCGTCTTCTAGGAGATCAAAAAGGATCTTAACGGCTAGTTTCGGAGTTGTGTTTTGGAGTGGGCTCTGGAGGTGAAAAGAAAGGGGAAAAAAGTGGTCGAAGTGCGACCGCTCCTGCTTTTGAGAGATGGTTGGTATCGCGATAAAAAATCTCATCATTCTCGTGGACCTTTGTGTGACCATTCTTGTGTGAAAGCAAGGTGAGTGGATCAAGGAGAGCAACGCCCACTTGCTGAAGAGAATCAAGAATCGCATTTGTCACAGATTGGTAAGCTCGATGTTTTTGAATGGTGACTCCGGCGGTGTGAGGGTCATAGCCAAACCGATCAGCCATCCAAAGTGAAGAAGTCGGGCTATGAGTTTGAAGAGGAGGTTGTTTTAAAATAACAACTTCGATCCCACGTTTCTTTAGGGTTTCAATCGTTCTCATCATCCCATCGCGAAAAACTTCGGCAGAGGGGCGTCCAGTGAAATGTCGATCACTTAAACGGTCTTGGCGCGAGTATTTTCCTCGATTGATGTAATAGGTCCATCGATTGATTAAAAAAACACGTTTGATTTGGTGATGGTCGATGAGCTCCAAGATCCGATCATTGTAGGGAGCAAGCGAACGATCATTTGGGAGGAAATTAACCCCTAAAATTGAAGGGCGAGCTTTGCGGCATGCATAGTAACCGTTGATTTGATTGAATTCACATATCTCTTTGAAGAGGCTGACCATTCCTCGGGCATGACTATCTCCCCAAATAAGAAATGGTTCTATTTTGTTTTGAGAGTCGGGTAAGAGAAGAGGGAGCTCAGACCATGATTCTTGAAATTCTCGACCATCACTGGATTCTAGATTGGTCTCGGCAAAGCGAATATCGGCCCCTCGAAAACGAGATGGCAGGCCGTTTGTCTGATAGAGAACGCAGCAGCCAACAATGAGTGTTAACGTCGTCAGACCAAAGAAACGGAAGAGTTGCTTTCTCTCGGGGAACACCTGTTTCTTGCGGAAAGGTGTTTCAATCCACCTCCAGGTAAGAATGGAGAGTAAAACCGCCGCAAGAAGCAGGTAAATACGACTCGTGATACTCAGCTCGTGGATCGAAAGATGTCTTGCGTAGACAAGGAGTGGCCAGTGCCAGAGGTAAAGCGAAAAAGAAATTCGACCGACAAAGACCACCGGGGAGAGGCTTAAAAGTTGGCTCACCTTCGTCTGACCTCCAGAATGCGCGATAATGAGCAAGGCTGTCCCAATACAGGGAGGAAGGGCAAAAGCACCAGGGAATGGGGTGCTCAGATTGTAGGAAAAAAAAGAGGATCCAATCAGAGAGAGCCCAGTCAGAGCCAATAAGTTTCTCCGAAGTCTCGTCGTCTTAAGGTCCATGGGGCTCAAAGCTAAAAGTGAGCCCAAGAGAAGTTCCCAAGCGCGTGCTGGGAGTAGATAAAAAGTTGCCATTTGATAGTAAATGACGCCGTAGATGCTCCAAGCAAGTGAGAGAAGGGTAAGAATTAAAACGACATTCTTTGCCTTTAGTTTTTTGCGTCGAGTGATCGTTACGAGCAGAAAAGGAAAGAGAAGATAGTATTGTTCTTCGACGGCAAGAGACCACATGTGGAGCAGGGGCTCGAGATCTGAGGGCCCGGCGAAGTAGCCGTCTTGTTGCCAAAAATAAAAGTTTGCAACCATGGTGAGTTGACTCATGGCTGCTTTGCCAAGTGCTCGATAAGCATCGGGAAGTAAGGCAAATGCCCCGAAGAGAACGGAAATGGCGGTCACAAATAGGGCCGCAGGAAAGATGCGCCGAATCCGCCGCTCCCAAAAATCCGCATAGTGGAAACGCTCGTTTAGGATATCGCGAATGACAATGCTCGTAATGAGATAACCGGAGATCACAAAGAAGATATCAACACCCACATATCCTCCAGGAAAGCCGAGCCCCGCGTGAAAGAGAATCACTGGAAGGACCGCGAGAGCTCGCAGTCCATCGACATCACGGCGATAAGTGAAGGGCTTTTTAAGATCTAAGAAATCATTGAACATGGATTACCTGAGATGCTCTTGGTTGATCGCCCCAATGGTGGTCGTGATCTCAGTGAGGGGATTACTCCTCACGGTAATGGTCGCGCCATCAACATAAAACCTGCCTATTAAGTGAACCTTCACAGTTTTTTAAAGGCTGATTGGAGATCTCTCGCTGGCGTGAGAGGGAAGCTCGTCCGGGCAAATGACAAGAGTTTTTCTTGAACACTTTTGTAATTTTGTCACGAGTTCAGGTTGGCAGCAAAATACGTCCACAGGTTTTTGACCACGATCGGAAATCTCCGTCAGCAAGATTTGGGTTTCTTTGAGAGGGAGATGGCGATCATAGGGAAGAGATTCGATTGTGAGAAGGCCACCGGGAAGGTTGAGCACTGGAGCTTCAACTCCCAGGAAGACTAATCTCAGCGGCTCGGTGGCTTGGTGGTTTGATGAATACTTTAAGAGGAAATCTAAACCTTGGCGCTTCGGTAAGCGCCAGCGATCTTCAAACCAAAAGACGTCGCTGGGTGATTGTCGCCATGACTCCTCAAGGGCATTGGCACAGGCTTGGGCTGTTTTTTGATCGATCACACGAAACACGATCTTCCATTGGCAGCATCGAGTGGTTTCACAGTGAATGGAGATCAGCGGTGCATTTGCTCTTTTAGCGACAAGATAAGGGAGCGGTGAAAGAGTTGTTGGGCGTCCGAAGAAAAGCCCGGCAGCCCCGCGTGGTCCGACTCGTTGATCGGCGAGAATGGTAAGGAGGCCTTGATCACGGACAAATGAGGTGAGGCGTAGGGTGGAATCATGCTTGGAGAACAGTTGGAGCCCTCGGCGCCGTCTTCTCTTTTGCACGACTTGATCGATGAGAATGTTGTTCAAGGGGCGGTAGTGAGTTCCGAGATTGAGATC
>JALRJZ010000178.1 GCA_023261045.1 Akkermansiaceae bacterium | reverse complement strand
CATGTAGCCCTGGATCGGATTACCAAAAGCATGACCGAACCCCTGGGGATCGGTTTTGGGTTCCGGCATTGCTGCAAACAACGTATCGCTGGTGCCGAGACTGATGACAACCTTCCCGGGAGTAGCAGCTCCCATTCCAACTAAGCTGCAGGGATTGTCACCTGACCAGATGATGGTCTCACAATTGGGTGAAAACCCATATTTTTCGACAAAATACCGAGAAATTGGTCCGGACTTAGTCCCCGAAGCCTTTAAGGTGGGAAGCTTTGTTTCTAAGTCGGGAGCGGTTGCGGCAACAAGGTCAGGATCCCAATTGCCCCATGCGAGGTTCATCAGGTTCATTCCTGCTCCATCGCCATGATCAATTGCCGCGCTTGTCCCCGATAAAAGAGACGCGAAAAACGAACTTACGAGGTGGATCACCCCGGTTTGCTCGTAGGCGTCGGGCTCGGATTTGGCAAACTTGCGGATCTGAGATCCCGTAAAGCGCTCGACAGCAATCGAACCTGACTTTGCGCAAACCACGTCATCTCCCCCGACCTTCAACGAAATTTCAGAGCATTCACCAGAGGTTGAACTATCCATCCAAATCGGAGAAGAATTCCGACTCAGACAAGGCTCAATCTGCTCTTTGAGCGTTGATTTGGCATCAAGATTTGCGAGGGCATCGGCGAAGGAAGTCTTCAGGTAGACGCTCCCGTGTTGCTGTCCCGAGCCCGAGACCGCCGCGACACTGCTAAAATCAACACCCGATTCGCTCATTTGCGTCAAAAGGAGATCCAGTGCTTCAACCCACATGAGGGGGTTCGCATGAACCTCACCCCGAGCTCCATTGGGATCATACCCATGAGGTTGTCCATAATGAGCGAGGTCTTGACCAAAATTCACAGACCCCTCTGCAACAATCGTTCCCTCATCCGTATCAAGTAAAACGGCAGAAAGGCTTTGAGTTGATGAATCTAAACCGAGAACAACGGGCATATCTTTTCGTGTTTTGAGGAGATGAAAGTGCAGGCTCGTAGAAAGCAGACGTGGAAGAGGAAGATGAGAGCAACGCCCCGGCACCCCTCTTCCAGGTCAAAAGCTTAGAGGTAGTCGTTGAGAAGGTTCTCCAAGCGCTCCTGGCGCCCGCTTGCAAGCTGTGGAGGAGAGATCGCGAGTGCGTGCTGCTCCAAGGATTCCAAGGAAGCGCTCCCTGACTCAACCTCAGCACCAATTCCCGAATCGAAAGAGCAATAACGATTCTTAACAAACTCGTCGAAACGACCGTCTTCAATAATCTTGGCTGCGATTTTAAGACCACGAGCGAAGGCGTCCATTCCTCCAATGTGAGCGTGGAATAAATCCTCGGGTTCGTGGCTCTCTCGGCGACGTTTCGCATCAAAGTTGAGCCCGCCTGTTGTGAATCCGCCCATCTTCAGAAGACGTAACATCACATTCGTGGTGCCATAGATATCAGTTGGGAACTGATCGGTATCCCAGCCGATGAGCTCATCTCCACGGTTCGCATCAATCGAGCCAAGTGCATTGGCGTTCATCGCGACCTCCAATTCGTGCTCCATGGTGTGACCAGCGAGAGTCGCATGGTTTGTTTCAATATTCAGTTTGAAATGCTCCAAGAGACCATATTCACGAAGGAAATTCAAACAGGCTGCAGAGTCAGAATCGTATTGATGGGTCGATGGTTCGCGAGGCTTTGGCTCAATATAAAACTGACCGGTGTAGCCAATCTTTTTGGCGTAATCGACCGCCATGTGCAAGAAAGCAGCGAGGTGATCAACCTCCCTCTTCATGTCGGTATTTAAGAGAGAAGCATAGCCTTCACGCCCACCCCAAAATGTGTATCCAGGCCCCCCAAGACGATGGGTGGCATCAATGGCATTCTTCACTTGGCTCGCCGCGTATGCATAAACGTCGGCATTCGGTGAGGTTGCAGCACCTTGGGCATAGCGAGCGTGACCGAAGAGGCAGGCAGTTCCCCAGAGGAGCTTCTTGCCTGTTGCCTTCTGCTGGTTTTCAAATTCGTCAACGACCTTATGGAACATCTCGTGAGTTTGAGCGAGCGTCTCTCCCTCTGGCGAAATATCGCGATCGTGGAAACAATAGAAATCAATGTCGATCTTCTCAAGGAACTCGAAAAAGACTGGAACACGAGCAAGAGCATTCTCCAAGGTCTCTTGGCCATTATCCCAGGGCATTAAAGCCGTGCCTTCTCCAAAAGGATCACCGAGTCCATTACGCATGCAGTGCCAGTAGGCTGCACCGAAGCGCATGTGATCACGCATGGTCTTGCCTGCGACAACTTCATCAGGATTGTAGTGATGGAATGCGAACGGATTATCAGAGCCGGGGCCCTCATATTGAATTTTTGGAATGTTCGGGAAATACTCAGACATAACTTATTACTTCTTCAGCGAAGGCGGGATTGTCCTACCAACGGAGACAAATTACCAAATAAATCTTTCCATGAACAATAACACAATCCATCGTTTTTTTGTCCTTATTCGTCACAACAAAAATGCCCCAAGCAATTCCAGAGTCAACTCAGAGCCCTAGTTTTAGGGAATTTACCTCGAAATTACGCTCGGGGCAGATTGCCCTGGGTTTGTTTGAAGCCCTCCCTGACATCATGTTTTGGATTAAGGATCGGAAGGGCACCATTATTTTCGCAAACCGGGCCTATGCGCAAATGCTTCGCAAGACCCCCGATGAGCTTGTCGGAGAGACGGACTCAACGCTGTTTGTTCCCACGATGGCGAAATTCTTTCAAGATGGAGATCAAAAGGTGATTAGAACCAAAGAGCCTCTTCATAATAAACTGGAGATTATCACCAAACTTGAAGGAGGCATTGAGTGGAGAATGACCTCAAAAATCCCGCTTTTTGATGAAAACAATCAAGTGATGGGAACGGCAGGAATTTCCAGAAGGCTTGAACACGGTGAAGGCCCACCCCTTCCAACACCCCATCGAGCAATTTCAGAGTTGATTGATCGGATCCATGAAAACTTAGGAGAGGAGCTCACTGTGCAATGGTTAGCCGATCAAGCATGCATGTCTGTGAGTTCACTTGAGCGCCGCTTTCGCCAATATCTCGGCACAACGCCGAAGCGATATTTGATCCATGCAAGAATTGCGGAAGCGTGCGACCGCCTTTTAAACACAACACTCAGTATCGGACAAATTGCAGGATCACTCGGCTATCACGAACACGCTTCTTTTACCCGAGCGTTTATCTCGGTGATGCACATGAGCCCCAAAGAATATCGAGAGCACTATAATTAAGGAGTAATTTGCTCCAAATCTTTGAGCCATTCGATTGCGAACTCATTCTGAGGACTAATCTCAAGGAGCTTCTCGAAACAGGCCCTTGCCTCGGTAAATCTTCTTTGACCAGCGAGATAGGTCCCTAAATGAGCATACGCTTCTTGGTGATCACACGGTGACTTTAATGCTTCTCGAATGAGAAACTCAGCCTTCGTAAGTTCTCCGCAATGAGAAGCAGCAGCGGCAGCTAAAATAAGATAGTCCCCATTCTCATTCTCTTGACAATGCTCAAAGGCCAATCGGTATTGCCTTTCCGCTTCACTGAAATGCCCTCGATGGTGGTTGAGTGAGGCGTAGCTGGCGAGCCATTGGGCCTTCAGTTCACCAAGGCACTGGTCTTCAACCCTAAGCAAGGTCGCCTCCGCTTGCGCAAGGTTTCCGAGATCGATGAGATCAGTCACATACAGCAAGGTTAAAGAAAGATCCTCCTCGTCCTCAGTTGTTAAAATCTCTTCATAGATCACACAGGCACTCGCAACCTGATCAGCGGCCTGGTAATCCTCAAGCGCTTGATATAAATCCTCCAAATCCGAAGCCATCTTTACCTCTTAAATTAATCCTCATCGACAGTTTCGTCTCTCTGGTAAATAGGAAGCTGACGATACGGGACAGAGAAAGAAAGGGTCATCATGGCTGTTCCGTAGATTTCACCGGCCTCCTTGCTATTCCAGGAACCACTCGGGTTTTGACGACTTAAAAAAGTATCATACATCCAATCAGCATAGGTCTCCCAATATTTCCCCCCGATTTGGAACATTGCTTGTGCGTTATAGTAATTCCCATAAAACTCAAACTGGTCGCCTTCGAGGGCTCTGAAGTTTTGTAAGATGTAGTCGGCGGCTTTGATTGTATCGGCTGTTCCATGCCTCCCGCAAAGTTCAAAGCAGAGAAGCCCCATGCCGGTGAGTGAGTTTTTTTGGTTGTGGGGGCTCGAATAACCAAAATGTCCATTTTTAACCGAGAAATTCTTAAAGAGATACGAGATTGCATCTTCAATGGCGGAGTCTGGAACATTGGCCCCGTTGAGCTTAGCAGAGCGAAGAGCCATCAAAGCCCATCCGCTACAAGATGTGTCAGAATCTCTAGAATTTGGATGGTAACGCCAGCCACCCTGGTGGTTTTTACTTTTCGTCACCGACTGAGCCCGAAGAATGAGAGCAAGAGCTCTAGGCAAACTCTCGCCAATCCTTTTTTGGCGCTCCGGGTCAACCATTCCCGAGACCTCTGATAAAAATAGAGTAGCAATATTGTGGCCATACATTGGACCACTTCCATATTGCCCGCCGGTATACAGACCGGCTCGATCTTGCCTGCCCAGCAAAAAATCGATGATCATATTTAAAGAGTTGGCATAGGGTCCCTCCATGGCCGTGTGCCCTTTCGAGAGGTATGCCATCCCCACTAGAGCAGGAATTCCGCAAGAGTTCCCATAACTCCCCGGGTAGGATCCGTCTTTTTGTTGGACCCGCACTAAATAATCGAGAGCGCGATCAATCGAAGGGTCAATCTGATCTTTCCAACTCGCGAAAAAAGTATCCGGGAGTTCTTGAGTCCGGGCGGGAAGTTCCACCAGTAGAAAAGCGAGAAAAGTCCAAATGATCTTCATTTCTCTTTTGATACTCGTTGGAAATACTGTTGAACAAGGCTGCGGTAATCATCCGGAACCACGCCTCCTCCTGATCCGCTCACTTCTGACTTTAGAGTTGATTGAATCTTTTCCCAATCACTTAAACTGATTCCCAATTTCGCGAGCTCGGGTGGCAGTCCTTGGTTAGCCTGAGCCGATCGAATGCGATTGTTTGTATCGTTCGGATTTGAGGGTTGGTTTTGGGGAGTTCCATTAGGACCAGGTTGCTGAGCGGGGTTCTGTCCTGGTTTACCTCCCTGTTGCATGGCTGAACGAGCTTGCGAAGCCGCTTGTTGCAGCGCCTGGGCCGCGGCTTGCGCACTTTGAGCAGCTTGTTGGCCTTGGGAAGATTGTGCAGCTTGCGCACTTTGATCAAAGGCTTCCGCAAGAGGTTGGCCCGGAGCAGGCGCCTTGCGATCATTTGCGGCT
>JALRJZ010000177.1 GCA_023261045.1 Akkermansiaceae bacterium | reverse complement strand
ATTTAGACCTTTATGCCCCCTGATTGCTCCTCCTTTCACGGGTTTACAGCCCCGAGTGTGGACGAACTCACACCCCTCTTCCCAGCTTATGAAATCATCGATTTCATTGCACAAGGAGGGATGGGAGCGGTTTATCGAGCGCGGCAAAAATCACTCGACCGGCTCGTTGCCATTAAAATTCTTCCCAGAGAATTCGGAGCTGACGAACAATTTCGCGAAGCTTTTGAGGCCGAGGCCAAAGCCATGGCTCGGCTGAATCATCCCAATCTGATTGCCGTTTACGATTTTGGCGATGTCGATGGGATGCTCTTCATCATTATGGAATTTGTAGAGGGAAAGGCTCTCTACTATTCGTCGCACGGAAAACAAATTGACCCAGCTGCGGCCATCGGAATCGTTTCAGCGATCGCTCAAGGGCTCGGACACGCCCACCGGGAAGGCATCATTCATCGTGATATCAAACCTGCAAACATTCTTCTTGGCCCAGACGCACAACCTAAAATTGGAGACTTTGGGCTTGCTCGCCCCCTCGACCGAGAGCGGGCTGATGGCGTGACTCTGGGAACCCCAGGATACACCGCCCCAGAGGTTTACCATCGAGAACAACCCATTGATCAACGATCAGATATTTTCTCCTTGGGTGCTCTCCTCTACGAATTGCTCTGTGGCAGCAACCCCGAACCGAACAGCACGAGCATGCGCTCAGGGGTCGATGCGCGCATCGATGTTTTTTTAGCAAAAGCCACTCACCCAGACCCTCATCACCGCTATCTTCGAGTGGAGGATTTTGCAAATGACCTCAATGGCGTCGTTGCCAAGCTTTCAGGACCTAGGTTTGCGACCCCACCATTGGCGACGGGCGCTCCAAAACCAGCCGCACCCATCAAAGCTCTTGCCAGTAGTAAAAAACAAAGCCTTACCCCCGTTCTACTGAGTTTCTTGCTTCTCGCCGGTGTGGTTGGGTTCACTTACACCCTTTTGATCGAGAAAGATGATCAAGCTCCGAAGGTCTCACAGGACACCTCCGGGACAAAGATACCCATTTCCCAAGATCTCAAAACCCTCCCGAAAGAAACGATCACGGTTGTAAAAACCAAAAAACCGGAGCCTCAGCTAGAGACCACTCCACCCCCGCAGGAGAAAAAAATCGAGACACCGCTTCAAGCCTTAGCAAGGCTCAAAAAAGACCTTCTCGAGGGAAAAAGATCAGAGTTTCCCCCGTCGTCTGTCACTCAAGGAGATTCCACCTACTTTTTGGTATCAACAAAACTCACTTGGCGTGAAGCAAGGGACTTCGCTGAAGACCATGGAGCTCAACTCGCCTTGTTTCCCACTCCAGAAAAAATCCACTGGGCCGCCAAAACCTTCAGCAAGAACCTTCCGGCCTGGGTTGGTGCATCAGATTCGGGAACAGAAAAGCGTTGGGTTTGGGAAGATGGAGCTGCCGTTGAGGCCACTTTGTGGGCAAAAGGAGAGCCCAATAACCTGACCACTCAGGAGCTCGACGGCGAGGACTTTGCAGCCCTCTCTCAAGATGAAGCGTCCTTAGTGGACCTTGCCGACATGACAAAAAACCCCTTCATCCTAGAGTGGAAAAGCGACGCTCAACGACCGGGATCTCTTGCAAACCAACTCAAAAGAACGGGAGACGCTCTACAAGCAAAGAAGCCACCGGTCTTTCCAAATGGCAGCTTCAATGTAGGGGGGGCTCGTTTCCTTCTGGTTCAAAAGGCACTTAATTGGGAATCCGCTTCGAAGCTCTGCCAAGGGGCTGGAGGGCATCTTGCTGTCCTTTCAAATCCAAAAGAAGCTGCTTTTGTCTACAAGTATCTCAAAGAAAGGTTACCAGAAAACTCAAGCTGTTGGCTCGGAGCAAGACGTAACCCAGTTGCCCCTGAAATATGGAACAATGTCACCGGTGAGCTCTTCGGCTATCATCAATGGTCAGCTGAGCAACCCGACAATCGAGGAAACGAGGAGAACTACCTCGTTCTTCTCAAGAAGGGGGGATCTCTTGGAGCCAATGATGAACGACTCGAAGGACATCTAACTCAGTTCTTCTTACTTGAGTGGTCACTGCCCTCGCTTCAAAACCTACCTAAAAGCCCGTTTGCAACCCATGATCTTGCCAATGCTGAGCAAGTCCTCGAGATGATTCGTGATCAACTGCGAAGCTCTCATGAAAAAAACTACCGAAAGTATCGCCGAAAGTATGATGCAGCCGTCGAAGGTTTTCTAAAAGATACGATCGATGATGCGCAGCGACTGCCTGGTCCACTCCGTAATGGATTTGTCGATTATCTCAACGGCTACGTGGAACGCAATGAACTACCCGCAAACCTCCCTCCTCGGACACCTGAGCGACTTCAAAACAAGCTCAAAGAAGCCCAAGAGGATGCCAAAGCGGCAAACGAGGAGGGAAAAGAAACTTTTGAGAAGATCAAATCCCAATATCTAACCACCCTCAAAAACACCGCTGCTGTAGCCTTTAGTCAAACGCATCACGAAACCGGCAAAGCACTTACGGTAGAGCAAAAGCTCATTGTCGCCGACGAGAACCGCTTCCATGCCATCATGGGAAACCGAGAAGTTGCGTTTCCCTCGTTTGCGCCTCCAGAAAACTAAAGCTAGAATCATCGGAGCATGATTTTATCTTTTTCCTGAGAATAGTTCTCTCATCATGATAATTGTTGCAAATAATTTGCATTAAACTCTTGACCAAAAATACTGTAATCGCAACTTTGTTGCAGTTATGAAAAACAGCGCCCTGCTTCTCACCATTTCGGTTCCTTTGGTCGCAACTGCCGAACTCAAACTTGACCCTACTCTGCATCTCAATCTGGCAGCAACTGCCACTTCTGCCGATGAACCCGCAGATGTTGCTGCTCATGCTCATGACCCCAACGATGATGTTTCGCTTCAGGGATTCGATCTCGGTCTTAACATTCGATATGACAGCTGGCTCTCGGGATTTCTCAATGCCAACGCCTTTACCACCGAGGACGGAAACTTCGATACCGAATGGGAGGAATATTTTTTCAAGTTCCAGGAACTCCCAGGTAACTTTGAACTTCGGGCGGGACGTTACCTCAATCGCTTTGGACTTCAGAACAACAAACACCTACACTCCTGGAATTACGTCAATTCCAATCTGTCTTCCCCAGCTTTCCTCGGTGAGGAGGGACTGATTACCGAAGGTGGCGAGCTCAGCTGGATCACCCAATCTGACCTATCTACCTTTATACTAAGTGCATCCTTTGGTCAGACCCTCGATCATGATCACGACGAAGATCATGGTGACGAAGAGGAGCTCGACAAACACGGCGGAGAGGAAGCGCTTTTCTCCAGTGATTTTGCCACCGTTCGAGCTCTCTACGTCTACAATCAAACCGATTTTCACCAGCACCGCATTGGCCTGAATGGCGCATGGGGAGAAAACGGCTACGATCGTGACACTTCACTTTACTCAGCCGACTATACTTACCAATGGCGTGAAAATGGTTTAGAGCCAGGTGGCCGCGAGTTTTCTACAGGAGTGGAATTCTTTTACCGAGATGTCGAGTGGATCGACGAAGTTGAAGACATGTCCGGAAATGCAGGTCAAAGTGGATATATGCTCTTCGGCCAATATCGCTTTGCCGAAAAGTGGATCACCGATTTTCGCTACGAAGATATTCAAGGAAAGCAGCCGCTGGAGGATCTCAGCCTTGGAGAAGACCGAGAACGAATCTCCGTGTCTCTAACTCGTGAACTCAAATTCGGTTCCAGCTCGTATGCTCGAATTCAATACAGTCATGATGATCTCGATGAGGGCAACGAAGACACGGTTTGGCTCCAATTTGGCTTAAGCTTCGGATCTGGGGAGGTTCGTTAAGAAAACTCAATTCATTGGTTTTTTCTTATATTGATCACATGGCAGTGGGGTTAAATTGCTCATTACTGCCATTTTTCTTAGGACGCTCGTCATCTCTCGCAGCAAGCGAGGAAAGGCCGCTGGGCTGCTGGTTCAAGCGCCAGGTCGTAACTCCGACTACTTTACACAACGGACTTGCTCACGCGCCCCGCGGAAACCCCAGCGAATTCAAATGGCCATGGCCGACGGGAACCGACTCCAGAAAAAAGCCTACAAATGGGGAGCTTATTATGCTTACTTCAACGCTATAGATTGCGACTCATTCATTTACCAGAGTGCAATACAGCCATGACTCTCTCGGAAGTCGCACCGACGATACCATTTGGTTCCAATTTGGGTTAAGTTTAGGGCCTAATCGACCGTAACCTTGTGACGTTCAACCTCACTGCAATGATTTTCAGAAGATTCAGGCTCCCTAGGCGATTGATCCCTATTTGTTGCCTTCCTCTTTTTTTTGCCTCCTGCGCGAACCCTTGGCCACAATCTGATCGACTTCATTACTCTCCTGGTCGACAAACAGCTTTTCTTCGTCAAGGAGTAGCCTACCCTCCTCGAGGAGCTCCAACGCAGGTCAAGATGGCGATTGCGGCAGGAAACAATCTCCAAGATCGACCCTACAAATGGGGCGGCGGTCATGCTAGACTCAACGATACAGGCTATGATTGCTCTGGTGCGGTCTCCTATGTTCTTCGGAACGCTCGCCTGATGCGGGGACAGACAAACTCCCGTGGATTTTTAAACTATGGGCATCGAGGGCCCGGGAGATGGATCTCCATCTACGTTCGCAATGGACACGTTTTCATGACAGTCGCAGGCCTTCGTTTGGATACAGGTGGCTCACGAGGACGAACAGGACCTCGTTGGAAACCTTACCCTCGAAGCACCAAAGGTTATATCGTGAGACATCCTCCCGGACTCTAATGTTTTTCTCCTGATAAAACTTTCCAAAACTCATCACCTCCTCCAAAAACAGCTTGTTAGACATTACCTATTTCTAGCGTAGATTCTCACAACGAGGGCTTCCGCCCATCTCTAGCATGTCAAAACTCATCCGCGTCCTTCTGCCCGTCATCATTCTTGGCGGTGGATATCTGGGCTTCAACAAGCTCTCGATCAAAGCCGATCCTCCCCCGAGAGTCATGCCAGAAAGACGGGTAGTTGAAACTGAGGCCCTTGAGCTCAAAAAAACTGATTATCGGGTGAGTTTTCACTCTCAAGGGGTCGTGCAGCCACACAATGAAACTGGCCTTACCCCACGGGTCAGTGGAAGGGTAATGAAGATTTCCCCACAGTTCGAAAGCGGATCATTTTTTAATAAGAATGATGTCCTCCTAGAACTTGACCCAACTGACTTTGAAGCAGCACTCTCGGCCGCAGAGGCTCGCCTTGCCCGCGCAGAGGCAACCCTGGCTCAAGAATCGGCTCGGGCCGAACAAGCGCTCCTCGATTGGAATGACCTAGGTTATACGGAAAAACCAACTGATCTGGTCTTGCGCAAACCGCAACTCAAAG
>JALRJZ010000176.1 GCA_023261045.1 Akkermansiaceae bacterium | reverse complement strand
GGGAACGGCAACGAGGATAATCTCAAGACTCTCAGCAATTTCTCCAATCGCTACAGAAACTCCGCCAGCCCCAAAATCATTACAAATTTTGATTTTTGGTGCGAGTTCTGGATTGCGGAAAAGGCGTTGGATTTTGCGTTCGGTCGGTGCGTCTCCTTTTTGGACTTCGGCAGAATTTTCCAAGGCATCGTTTGTATGTTCTTTTGAGGAGCCTGTTGCTCCTCCGACGCCGTCGCGTCCCGTGCGTCCGCCAATCAAAAGAATAAAGTCGCCGGGATCGGGTCCTCCACGGAAGACATTCTTTCTTGGAGCGGCTGCGACAACCGCACCAATCTCCATTCGTTTTGCGACGTAGTCGGGGTGGTAAACCTCTGAGACTTTTCCAGTCGCGAGTCCGATTTGATTTCCATACGATGAATAGCCATGGGCAGACTCTTGGCAGATTTGTCGTTGTGGGAGCTTCCCTGGTAGAGTCTCGTCATAAGGGGTTCGAGGATCAGCTGCGCCCGTGACTCGCATGGCTTGATAGACGTATGAGCGCCCAGAGAGAGGGTCGCGAATACAACCGCCGAGACAAGTTGCGGCTCCGCCAAAGGGTTCAATTTCGGTTGGATGATTATGAGTCTCATTTTTGAACTGCACTAGCCATTCTTCGCCATCAACTGGAACGACAATCGATGCAGCATTGATTTCATTTGAAACTTCGAGGTTGTTGAGTTCTCCAGACTGTCGAAGTTCTTTCATACCCATCAGAGCAATATCCATCAGGGTCACTGGGCGCTCACTTTGTGGACCATACACTTTCTCGCGGGTCTCTAGATAAGTTTGATAGGTTTCCTCAATAAACTCAGTTCCTTCGTCGAAGGAAACATGAGCGATTTTCGACATGAAGGTTGTGTGTCGGCAATGGTCAGACCAATAGGTGTCAAGCATCCGTAACTCCGTGATCGTTGGATTGCGTCCTTCGTTGCGAAAATAGGTTTGTGTGTGAAGGAGGTCAGCGGTGGACATTGCCAATCCCAGTTCGTCACGAAACGCATCGAATTGCTCTTCAGTCTTTTCGTTAAATCCATCAAGAATCGCCACGTCGAGTGGATTCGGTGTTTCGCTCTTCTCGTAAGGATTGTTGACCGAAACTTCGTGCGAGTCGACCGGGTTGATGAGATAGCTTTTGATCTCTGAGAGCTCCTCTTGTGAAATCTTTCCTTCTAGGATGATGATTCGAGCTGAAGCGACGAATGGACGCTCTTTTCCAGTAAGAATTTGAACACATTGAGCCGCTGAGTCAGCCCTTTGATCAAATTGTCCTGGTAAGAATTCGATTGCAAAAGAAGTTTCATCCTCAGAGCAGGTCAGCTCTGTCGAAGCTGTTTCGACCTGCGGTTCAGAAAGGATTAATTCGGTGGCCCGCTTGAACTCCTCATCGGTGAGGCCGTCGAGATCGTATCTTTGAACGATACGAGCAGATTTGAGAGAATCGAGAGCGAGGTTGGCCCGAAGATCACTTACAAGATTGAGAGCTTCCGAAGCAAAGGTGGCTGATTTTTCAACGAAAAGACGGTGCATAGCAGGCGGACAAGGGGCTACCTTAAACAATGCAGAGAGGGAAACAAGTGTCTTGCCCCTTGGGAGACATAATGTGAATAAGTTTCCTTTTTTTTAGCGAGTTGGGGACTCTTTGAGGGCTGGACTTGTTTGCGCAAGAAGGGGGTGAAGGGTTTGCCAAACCGTTTCAGCAATTTTGATTTGCCCTTCTGCCGTCGGGTGAATGCCATCCGCTTGATTGAATTGCGCGATGCCACCAACCCCCTTGAGAAGAAAAGGGATCAATGAAGTATTGGTTTGTTTGGCAACTTTAGGGAAAATCTCTTGAAATTCTTGTGTGTATTCTGGCCCTAGATTACCGGGCATTTGCATGCCGGCGATAATCGTGTGGATTTCAGGATTTCTTTTCTTGGCCTTTTGAATGATTCCTAAAAGGTTTTTGCGTGTTTCCTGCGTGGGGATCCCCCTCAAGCCATCATTACCACCGAGAGCAACGATGAGAATATCAGCGCCTCGGGCGAGGGCCCAAGAGACTCTGCGTAGCCCTCCAGCTGTTGTGTCACCGCTGACTCCGGCTCCAATCACCTTGGCAGGGAGCTTGGATGCGTTTGCTTTCATTTGTAGAATAGAAGGGTAGGCTTCTTTGGGGCTCAGGCCGTATCCTGCGGTAATGCTGTCTCCGAGAATCACGATCCTTTTGACTCTAGCATTTGCATTCGGGATTTCCTCTGCGAATAATCCAAATTGGCTCGCAAAGAAGAGCCCAAACAACAATGTCCTCACCATCTTCCTCACTCTCACGGAATTTAGAAACTACTTTGCCCCCTGTCAAACGACCGATTCTCAAGGTCTCAGGGCTTCGAAAGGTTCATCAGATGCCCGATCACGAGTTGACTGTCTTGGAGAAGATTGATTTTAGCTTAGATCAGGGTGAAAGCTTAGCCATCGTCGGTCCCTCTGGCAGTGGAAAGACAACGATTCTTGGATTGTGTGCAGGTCTAGACGATGCCACTTCGGGCTCCATCGAGCTTGATGGTATCAAAATGGAGGATCTTGATCAAGATCAGCGAGCAGCGTTGCGTAATCAACGAGTTGGTTTTGTCTTTCAGAGTTTCCAGCTTATCCCAACGCTTACGGCGATCGAAAATGTCCTTGTGCCTCTTGAGTTGCGAGGTCAGTCGGGGGGGAGGGAGAAAGCTCAAAAGTTGCTCGCTGAGGTTGGTTTAGAGAACCGATTACATCATTATCCTCTTCAGTTATCGGGCGGAGAACAGCAGCGGGTGGCATTAGCTCGCGCCTTTATTCACGAGCCTAAGATTCTTTTTGCGGATGAACCAACAGGAAATCTTGATGCTGGGACAAGTGGTCCAATCGTTGAGATGCTCTTTCGTCTCAATCAAGAGGCCGGGACCTCACTGGTATTAGTGACTCATGACTTAGAGTTGGCTTCACGGGCTCACCGGGTCATTACAATGAGTGCTGGAACGATCATTTCGGAGCAGGTTCATGACAAGGTCTAAACGAGAGGGGCTTCCGAAGTCTCTATGGGCAGCCCTCTTTCATCCTTGGGTTTGGCGGATGGCTTGGAGAGATAGCCGGTCTCAGCGGTTTCGCCTCTTTGTCTTTTCGCTAGCAATTGTCTCGGGGATTGCGGCACTTACCGCGATTCATTCCCTCAAAGAAAATGTCAAAGAAGCAATGGCTTCTGAAGCAAAAGGTCTTTTAGGGTCGGACCTTCGCGTTTCATCAAGAAGCGCAATGACGCCCGAAGAGGTCGAAGAAATTGCTCAGCAAGCGGACCAAATCAGTCGTGAGGTGAGTTTTCCCTCAATGATGCGTTTTGGTTCTGACGGGGGGACGCGTCTGGTGCAGGTCCGTGCGATTTCTGGAGGCTTCCCGTTTTATGGGCAAGTCGGCACTAGTCCAGCGGGCGCCTGGGAAGCGCTTGAGCGCCAGGGTGGAGTGATTGTTGATCCTGCACTTTTAAAGCAATTTGCGGTGGAAATCGGAGATCAAGTTGTTTTGGGTCAGGCAACATTTAGGATTCTCGGAGTGGTCGAAAAGCCTGCCCCTCGGGGAAATCGATTTAGCGGTTTTGCTCCTGAAGTTTATCTGAACTTCGATGATCTTAGATCCACTGAGTTGATTGGGGAAAGCAGTATGGTTTCATACCAACTTCATTTACAGCTTGCTGAATCAAAGCAAACTCGCAGCTTTAAAAAGGAGCTACAGAAGAAATATGTGGAGACTCGGTGGCGTTTTGAAAGCTCTCACGACCGAGCTGAGAATCTGGGTGATGCCATTGAAAATCTTCATCAGTTTCTAGGTTTGATTGCCTTGGCCTCTCTGGTGTTAGGAGCCATTGGGGTGGCGGGGGCAGTTCATGCTCATATTACCCGGCGTCGTGAGACGATCGCTGTGTTGCGATGCTTGGGGTGTTCTGCGGGCCTTGCATTCGCAGTTTATCTTGTTCAGATCCTATTCTTAGGGGCGTTTGGCTCGATTGTAGGATCGGGGATAGGCGTTGGCCTACAACTTCTATTGATCGAGGTGTTGGGTGAGCGGCTTCCGCTCTCTCTCCAACCGAGTCCACAGTGGGCAATCGTAGCAAAAATGGGCTTGTCCGGATTTGCCGTTTGTTGCGGATTTGCGATTTGCCCTCTCCTCAGAGTCCGCGAGATTTCTCCTGCAAGTGCTCTACGCCACGGGGAAATTAAAGGAACTGGGAAATGGGGACTAATGATCGTTTATTTCCTCCTAATCGGGCTTTTAGCTCTTGTGGGGCGGGCCAGTGATTACTCTTGGAGCAAAGCCCTCGCGATGGTGGGTGGATTGGTTTTGGCCTTCTTAGCTTTGTTTGGTGTTGCCCGAGTTTTGATGTTTGGAGCCCGTTGGATCATCCGAGATCAATGGCCCTATCTTTTAAGGCAGGGAATTTCAAACCTCTATCGACCTGGTAACCAGACCATACTATTTCTTCTCTCCTTGGGTCTTGGGACTTTTTTATTAGTCACGATTCTTCTGGCGGGAAATCTCTTACACGAACGTCTCACACTTCAGCAGGGGTCTCAAAGTCCTAATCTGTATCTCATTGACGTGCAACCCGATCAACTTGAGGGGGTCATCCAAATGATTCGAAGTGAAGGGCTTCCCGTTCTTGAAGCTCCTCCCATGATCACGATGAGAGTACAGTCAATACGCGGGCAGGAGATTAGCGAGCTCAAAGACGTCCCTCGTTGGGTTTCAAGGCGAGAGTTTCGATCGACTTATCGTAACCATTTGAATCATACCGAAACCGTCGTGGAGGGGGAATTCGCCGTTCATCGTGCAGATCCCAATGAGGTGGTTCCCCTCTCTCTTGAGAAGAAGATCGCACAAGATATGCAGGTGAATGTGGGCGATGAGATTGTCATGGATGTTCAAGGAGTGCCTGTGAAGACCCGGGTGACAAGTATTCGTGAGGTTGATTGGAGCCAGTTTAACCTCAATTTTTTTATGGTCTTTCCAACGGGCGTGCTTGAAGAAGCACCAGGATTCCATGTGGTCACAACACGGACTCCATCAGCAGAGTCTTCCGGAAGGTTGCAGCGGAGGCTTGTTGAGGATTTTGCGAATGTGACGGCCATTGATCTCACTCAGATTCTGGAGAAGGTGAGAGGTGTTCTTGATAAGGTCTCTACGGTGATCTCTCTTTTGGCGGGTTTTACTCTCTTGGCAGGTTTGCCTATTGTGATTGGGACACTCCTCAATAGTCGTCATCTGCGACAGTTAGAAAGTGTTCTCTTAAGGACCCTTGGAGCATCTTCCAGACAAGTTCGTCTGATCTTAGTTGCCGAATATACGACACTAGGTTGCCTTTCTGCGTTGAGCGGAATTGTGCTTTCCGTGGCTGCTAACGCAATCCTTGCGAAGTTTGTCTT
>JALRJZ010000175.1 GCA_023261045.1 Akkermansiaceae bacterium | reverse complement strand
CTCTCCCCCTCTCCGTTGTAAGGGATCAACTTGAACTCTTACTTGAAACCTATCCCATTGGTGCAATTAAAACTGGGATGCTCTATTCCGAGGCTCATATCCATCTCATCTGCGATCTTCTAGAGGCGCATCCCGCTCCGATTCTTGTTGATCCGATCATGACGGCCTCGACCGGAGACAAGCTTCTGCTTGACGGGGCTCGCCACGCAATGATTGAACGACTCTTTCCTCTTTCGAGTTTTCTCACGCCCAACATCCCCGAAGCTTGCCAACTTCTGGGGCGTCAAATCGACAGCTGCACGCAACAGCAGGAAGCCGCTCGTGAACTCGCCCAACAATTTCAAGTAGGTTGCTACCTCAAAGGAGGCCACCGAATTGACCAAGGGCAACACCAAGATTTCTTTGCCTACGAACAATCTCTTTATTCATTTCAATCACCACACCTTGAAATACAGCAAAGCCATGGAACAGGTTGCACCTTTGCCGCTGCTTTCACCGCAGGCCTCGCTCAAAAAATGACACCCAAAGATGCCGCCGCAAGCGCGCATCAATTCACCCTAGAAGCTCTCAAAGAATCACTTTCTTGGAAAATTCCAGGGAAGGAGCAAAGAATTCACCATCTCAATCAAACTCAGAAAAACCCGCCAATCCCCTAGGATTTTAGACGAGCCGCTTTGATTGTATTCTTAATTAACATCGCGATTGTCATCGGACCAACACCACCCGGAACAGGAGTGATTTGCCCACATTTTGCAGCAACTTCATCAAAAGCAACATCGCCACAAAGGCGATAACCTTTCGCTTTGGATGAATCCTCAACACGGTTGATTCCAACATCTATAACTGTGGCACCATCCTTGACGAATTCAGCCGTAATCATTTCGGGGCGACCAACTGCGGCAACCAAAATATCAGCCCGGCGACACACCTCCGCTAAATTCTTCGTTCGAGAATGAGCGACTGTCACCGTCGCATCGGCACCTCGAGCCATTAACAACAAAGCCATCGGTTTTCCGACAATCATACTCCTTCCAACAACCACCACCTCCGCTCCATTAGCCTCAACACCTGCTGCTTCGATTAATCTCATGCAGCCAGCGGGCGTGCACGCCACAAAGCCGGTTGGATCCTCAAGAGCCAGTTTGGCCACGTTTTCAGGATGAAAACCATCAACATCCTTGGAAGGATCAATCGCACGAATAATGGCATCTTCATCAATTTGTGGAGGAGGTGGTGACTGCACTAAAATTCCATGAATCAGATCGTCATGATTCAACCTTTCCACAACCTTCAGCACCTCTTCTTGTGTCGCCTCTTTTGATAAAACGATTTTTTCTGAATGCATTCCTAGTTCTGCACACTTGCGAACTTTAGAAGAAACATACACCTGGCTTGCTGGATCATCTCCAATCAAGACGACCGCCAATCCCGGCTTGATTCCACGAGCCTGCAGCTCTGCTAACTCGGTTGCGCACTCACTGATCACTTCAGCAGCGACCTTTTTCCCATCTATCGTCTTAACCATGATATCATTCTGGGTCGATTATTTCCCGCCGAGCAGATCCTCTAAAACTTGCCCGTAATGTTCAAACCCTTCTTCACTAAGTTCATCGGGCACCGCTAGAGGATCTAGATAGGTGATGATCGCCTTACTAAAAGGTTTGGGAATCTGAAAACGATCCCAAGTCTTCAATTGCCAATAGGATGAAAACTCAATTTTAAAAGGTCGGATCTCGCATCCCGTCATTTGAGCAACTTTGATGACTCCGGGCTTCACTTTTAGTCGCGGTCCTCTTGGCCCATCAGGAGTGATGACAACATCGCTCCCAGCCTGGACCGCTTTCCTCAGGGCAACTAAAGCCGCAACACCTCGACGGCTACTTGACCCGTGAACTGCATCAAACCCAAAAACTCCAACGACCGACCCCAAAAGAACCCCATCCTTACTGGCACTCGTCAAAACCACGCACTTTCTTTGAGGAAAAACTTTTCTCCATAAATATGGCGCAACACAGATCTGTTGATGCCACAGCACATGAATGATTGGCAGCTTAGAAGCACGCAAGGAATCGAGCTCTCCTTTCATTTCGACTCTGAGGGTCATTCCAAGCAAACGCGTCAACCATCCTAAGAGCCGACCCATAGACCTCGCCTTTCGGCTTGTATGAATTTCACTACTCTTTCTCACTTTTTAATCGAGGAATCCTGTTCCGACTAGAGTCTCAACCAAATACTGCTGCCGAGATAACTTCTCGAGATAATAGTCGTAGCGCTCTGCTCTAGGATCGCAGAACGATCCGTCGTCTAATAGGATCAACCGTTTGGTCAACTCCGAATAGCTGATATATTGGCCCATCTCACGAAAGTAACTCACTGCCGCATGAAAAACAGCTCCCATGGCAGGCCCTTCATCATTCAAAAATCGACAAGCCGGGACACCTGTAACATCAGAAATCAGTTGTCGCCAGAAAGCACTCTTAGAACCACGACCAGCGATTCGGATTTGCTGATATTCAAGACCCAGCTCAATCATTCGATGAAACCCAAAAGATAAGGCGATCGCGATCCCCTCCAAGGTGGCTCTCGCCACATTACGCGGCTTAAAATTGCGCGTCGTAATTCCATGGAACACTCCTTCTTCATTGCCCTGCCGCGAACCATACCCAAGAGGAACGAAGAGAAGCCCTTCACCACCTAAGGAAGCACTTGCTGCGGCTTGCTCCATTTCTAGACCTGACCAACCATAGTGGGTTCGAAGCATCTCCAAGGTCGCCACAGCTTTTTGTTGATTAAAATGGGACATCCACCGCCCCTCGGTGGCACACCAAAGATTTGCCTCTCCCCTTGCATCAAGGGCCGGAGAATCAGCAAGCCCCCAAATTGATCCTGCAGATCGAAAATCAAGAATTGCTGTCCCCGGAAGATCAACACCGAGCGACAAAGATCGAGTCATTGCCGAACCACTTCCTAAGGCGACTCTAATTTCTCGTGATAGCCCCCAACTCTCAGCGATTTCCTTGCGAAGGACAGGCAGATGAGTCTCCTCGGGATCCATCAGAGCGGAGAGCCAATCCTTTAAACGATCATCAATGCTCTGGAGGAGCTCATGAGAATAAGTCCGCTGTGCAATATTCAAAAAACCACATTCAGAAACCTCGCCCACCTCAGCTCCTCGGTGCCCTGTTAACCAATAAGCCAAGAATTCGCGTGGGAACATCACGGACTCAATTTGATTAAAATAATCAGGATCAGCCCGCTTGGTCGCAAGCAATCTGGTAGCCGCAGAATTGAGATCAATCCGATTTCCCGTATGAGCACACAAGCCATTTGCACCACCAAACTGAGACTCGAGATCTTTCAAAGCTCCCGCAGCAGTCTTTTTCTCATCAGAATCAAAAGGAGTAAGAACCTGCTGATTTTGGTCCAGAAGGACCATGTCCTTTGCCTGTGAGACGACTGACATCGCCACCACATCTTCTCGAGCACTGCCGAGAGAGCGGAGACAATCGTGAACAGCTTGATCCAGAGATTGAATCCAAACTGCCGACTGATTTCTACGATTCTGATCTAATAGAGATTCAAAAATCTGATGAGCACAGGAGGCTGAGGCAAGAAGGCAGCCCGAATCAAGATCAACGACAATTGCTTGCGTCATTGCCTCTCCTGATTCAACACCCAAGAAATACATAAAACTTCGGGAGCTATAAAAACCTTGCTCGAGGAAGGTGACAAGCCCGATTGACTACCGGTGGGTCTCTCTAGCAAAAGAACTCTGGATCAATCCATTGTTTGAATCTATCCTCCCGGTGAAGGTTCATGATTAAAGTCACGCAAAAAGCAACAGTTGAACTCAAATCTCTGCTCGGCCAAAAAAACGCACCTGAAGGTAGCGGACTTAGATTAAGCGTCGAACGCGGGGGCTGCGCCGGCCTTGCCTACGCGATGCGAATTACCCTTCCACAGGATCAGGACGAAATTATCGATCTGGACGGAACTCGCTTCTTCGTTGCCTCCGATT
The DNA here is from genome assembly GCA_023261045.1 of Akkermansiaceae bacterium. GTDB lineage: Bacteria > Verrucomicrobiota > Verrucomicrobiia > Verrucomicrobiales > Akkermansiaceae > SW10. The sequence continues at coordinate 1,450 of JALRJZ010000175.1, read as the reverse complement.
CCCATGAATTACTTGCTGGGTGCACGATTGATTTTTGCGATTCCCTCTCAGACCGAGGCTTTAAAATCTACAATCCCAATGCCGCGCGTTCTTGCGGATGCGGCACGTCCTTTGAACCTGCGCAAGAGGATAAAAAGCCTGAATATGACCCTGCCCTCGATGGCACGAACTGTAAGTAACTGATGGCTCGCACGGAATCAGATCTTCCGCCTAAAAAAAGACCACCTCTTTACTGGTGGTTTCTTGCCAATATTCTTGCCTTAGCCTTTGCCATCACTTCTTGGCTCATTTGCTTGAATGTCTTTAGAGACCCCACGAACCCAAAAAGTTACGAATGGATGCTTAAGGTGGGAAGAATCAAACCCCTTCAAGCATTTCAACAAAAAGACCTTCCGGAAGAGAGCTTTCTGAACAACCCCATCGAGTTGGAGTCTCGTTACCAGAGTTACTCTCAAGAGGACCTTGACACTCTCAATCAAGAGCTCAAACGAGCCTATCTCACAAACTTCAAAAAGGCTCCTTTTCTCACTTATGTCACGGGGAAATACAAAATCCAGAGCTTCCGCAAGTTGACTCAGAGTGACTTCCTTTTTCCTGGCATTGTGATCCAAGCACAAGCGCTCATCACTCGGGAAGAACTACCAGATCCGATCCCCTATCCCGTTTTTCTTGAATGCGTTTTCCCGACGAAACAACCCCATGAAAAAGCCTTCGAGGTTGGTGACCTCCTTGAACTAGAGAAGCAACCTCTATATCCAGCGTTAATTCACGTTGATAAAACTAAGCTAGATGAGCGTGATGCTCTGACCCTCAAGGTCATCGCCCTCCACGCGGTTGATTACACCAGCCCTCAAAAGAAAACCCTGAGTATTTCTCCACCAGAAAAAGCGAATGTTGCCGCTGCAATTTCGTTTTTTAACTAGAGCACACGATATCATGCGCCGAAGGCCTCAAAACCCTCCTCCAGAAACCAGACTGGCAATCGCGTTGTCGCGAGCGAGAAGTATTTGGGAGTTCTCTTGGAAAGCGACTTTGACCATGATGATTCCTCTGCTGATTGGAATTGCTTGGTATTCTTGGCAAGCCAGTAAATTTGATTTGTCCGAAGTTGAGAAAATCCCTGCTCGCACAGTTTTAGTGGACCGGACCGGCCAAGAAATCGGCACAATCCACGGAGCAAATCGGCGCCTTGTAAGCTTTGAAGAAATCCCTGAGTTTCTTAAGACCTGTTTATTTGCGAGAGAAGATGCTCGGTTTATGAGCCACGACGGGGTCGACCTTCGAGGTCTTGCAAGAGCCACGATTCGCAACCTCAAAGATCGGGATTTCACCCAAGGAGCATCAACTCTCTCGATGCAACTTGCGAGGAACACCTATGACCTTAGGGAAAAAAAATCCCTCAATCGCAAATTCTTAGAAATCGCGCTCACCTACCGGATCGAATCTCGTT
>JALRJZ010000174.1 GCA_023261045.1 Akkermansiaceae bacterium | reverse complement strand
AGGATCATCCTCAGTAATCGTTGTCCACGTCTCAAGATCGGTGGAGTATTGCACCTCGTAAATCATGCCGCTTCCCGCAGCTGGCCGCTTAGGCACGTCAAGGACGCACTGCTCAAATCCAGCAATTCCAAGAAGAACTGGAACCATATTCGGAACTGATGCCGGATCTGAAGGATCAGTCATGAGGGCAAATTCCTCAAGGTTGGAATGCCCATCACCGTCGGCATCTGCCTCAGGTAAAAGAAACTCGTCAAGTGTGCCTGCGGGGAAGCCCTGAAGAACGAAGCCCGCGTAGGTATCTACAAAATCAATGTCAAAGGTGAAACTCCGAGATGAGACGTCGGTTGCGTTTCCAAAAGGACTCGCTCTTTCGAAAAGAATCTCAGCAACTACTTGCTCACCCACATCGAAAAATGCCGGCCCCATTTCAAAGTATGTAGGAATCCCAAGCTCAGCACTACCAATCAACTGCGGATAAGTCGCATTTCCTGGAGGATATGGAGGGTAAATCATTGTCCCACTCTGGCGATCAACGACAGAAAAGAAGACCTCGTCGTTACCAAGGAATGTCGAGGTGTTAAAGCCCTCCCACTCGAGGCGATAGCCGACCCGAGGATCAATTTCCATGACATCACCACGCCACACTTCATCGTTGGAGATTCTAAAATCATTACCAACAGAGATTCCTTCTTCGGTCACGGTAAGCCCGCCTGGCCCCGGATAAGCTTCGACCATCTCCCGGTGGCCAATCTGGACAAAGAAATTCCTTGGATTCTCTTCGGTGCTATACAGTGCAGGGAACTTGAAGGTGTAGGTTCCAGGGACGATCTCGTCACGATGTCTTTGCAATTCTGATGCCCCGTATCCTCGGCTCGATAAGTAGCGGGTAATCTCGTAACCACCTAAGCGGCTCGGATCATTGACCAGATCAAAATAGAGAACCAAACTATCATCTCTCCAGTTAAATCCACCGAGTGGGCGCGGAAGCGCTGATGGAGGTGCCGCATACAACTCAACAAGCTGAGGTAAGAATGGCTCAACTTGGATGGCAGGAATGATCTGACCGACAGACCAATAGGTGCCGCCGTCTCGGAGCCCATCTCCATCAATATCACCACTATCAATCAGTGCAGTTGTTCCTGCAGGACAAAACTGGTTGGGAGGTGAAAACACATCACCACCGTTAAACGCACATCCTAGGATGGTGAAACTTCCATCCACCATGGTGACGTTGAAAGCACCACCCAAATATTCGGACTGGTCCGGGCTAATTTGCCTGAAATTTTTAACATCCTGGAAGAAGAGGCGCCCCTGACCGTGGACGAGAGTGGCACTGAGAGTGAAGGCCCCCATTGCGGCCACTGTTTTTTTAGCGATATTCATTTTCGAAGGTGTCTGCAAAGCATTTACAAAGTGTGCTCTCTCCATACAACTACAAAAGCCGTAGCCCGGACTGTTTTGCCCGATCTATGGAAAAAGCGATGTTGATTGTGTTCCAATAGACTAGCGGTCTGGAAAATGGGCCGACAAGCGTAAAATCACCTCATCCCCTGTAAAAGGAGCTCAGTATTGGATTTCGTGCGTGCAAGATTCTTCAAAAGAACCTCAATTGCCTCTCCAATTGGCAAACTTGCCAAATGCCTACGGATTTCCTGAATCCTTGGAAGTTCATCAGGATGATAAAGCCGATCATCATTTCTTGTCCCACTTTGAGGGATATGAATGGCCGGATAAACCCTTTGCTCAGCGAGTTCTCGATCCAAACGGACCTCCATATTTCCCGTTCCTTTCAATTCTTCAAAAATGACATCATCCATCCGACTTTCGGTCTCGATGAGGCAAGTTGCCAAAATCGTGAGGCTTCCACCCTGCTCCACATTACGGGCAGCTCCAAAAAACTTCCTCGTTTCACTGATCGCGCGAGGACTAATCCCTCCAGAACCAATCGGACCTCCTCGAACAGCATTATTATAACCTCTGGCCAAGCGGGTGAGGCTATCGAGCAAAACAACCACATCTTTGCCCTGTTCAACAAGCCTCCTTGCCCGTTCAAGAACCAAATTGGCGACCTGTGCATGCCGTTTAGAAGGCTCATCGAAGGTAGACGCAAAGACACTTTGTCCGACCATATCTTCAAAATCTGTCACCTCTTCTGGGCGCTCATCGAGGAGTAAAATGATGAGCTCAGCTTCAGAGTGATTTTGCTGAATGGCACGGGCAATTTGCTTTAAAAGAATTGTTTTTCCGCCTCTTGGGGGAGCAACGATTAATCCACGCTGTCCCTTACCGAGTGGAGAAACAAGATCCACGACTCGAGTGGCTAATCCACCAGTTTGGTCATCAGCTTCGAGCACAAAACGCTCCTCTGGAAAGAGGGACGTTAAGTCATCATAATGCGTTGGCTGCTGATACTCTTCGACCGGCTGACCATCGATTTCAAGAACCCGTTGGACGCCAAGATATTGATCCCGATGACCGGGTGCCCGAACTTCGACTTTGAGACGCTGCCCCTCTCGAAGATTATACTGCTCCATCACATCCGAATGCACATAAAGATCATCGGGCGATGGTCGAAAGCTCTTTGATTCGTCTCTCAACATTCCGAATCGTCCCTTAGAAAGTTCGACGACGCCCTGCGCAATGACCTGCGTCCCGTATTTTGCATAACACCCAACAACGGTGAAAATAAGATGCGCGCATGTCACTTGGTTCGGAATTCGCACCGGCAATCGCTCGACCTCATCATAGAGAAATGACATCGAACTTTCCCGAAAGTCATTCAAATCAATCTGCTCTGGGACCTCGGGTGGAGGTGGTGGTGGGGAAGTCTCTTTCTCTGGGTTCTTCTCTTTTGGTTGAGACTCCGATGCGACCGAATCTCTAGGACTTTCACCCTCCTCAACAACGAGAATCTCGGCTGGTGTAGTTTCAAGAGGAAGCTCTTGCTCAGAATCCTGGCTCTCGAGAAGAGCTTGCTCCTGACCTAAGTCGAGGTCTGCTTCTTTTACTTCCTCTTGAACGACCTTCTTTGCCGCTTTTTTAACCGCCTTTTTCGCTGCTTTCTTGGTTGCTTTCTTAACCGCTTTTTTCGCTGCTTTCTTGGCTGCCTTTTTAACCGCTTTTTTCGTTGCTTTCTTGGCAACAGGTTTCGGTGCCGACTGCTCTTCGCTGAGGTCCGGCTGGGTCGAGTCTTGCTCTTCGCTCATGGTCTTAAAGTGAATGGAGGAATCGTTGAAGCTGACACCGTAAAACAGATGGCGGCCCCTCGTTCCAGAATGCGACGTCTCCTTTCGCAACTTTATCCAAAATCGGAAGTTGCGACTGGAGGATTGATTCGATCATCCTGTCTTCGAAGTGACTTCGAGCTTTTAGACGGACCCGCTGTGTGGCGCATGAAGTTGCAACAACCAGATTCAGTTCCTGCCCAAAGGAAAATGCACTCTCATAGAGTAATGGGACATCGACGACAAACAACGTCGCGAAAGGATCATGACGGTATTCATCCCGCTTCACAAGACATTCCTTTCGCACTTCAGGGTGAAGAATCGCCTCAAGCTTCGTTCGTTGATCTGGATCATCAAAAACAAGTGATCGCAACTTGTGACGGTCGAGTGCCCCTTGAGAATCGACGAGATCTCCCTTCAGGGTGCTAGAAATCTCCGCGGCAATCCTTGGAGTTGCGAGTAGTTTCTGCACCCAAGCATCACAATCAAAGACCCGAACACCCCCATCCAAGTCCTGAAGGATCTGGAGCGCGAGGGATTTTCCTGAAGCAATCCCTCCAGTTAAGGCGACAATTTTCATGAAATGAATCTCGATTGACTAAATTAAGGCACAAAAAAACGGGATCTGTAAACCAGATCCCGTTTTGATTAAAATTGATGAACCTTAGTTATCAAGAGTTGGCAAGACACCAGTGTCACCAGCAATCTCAGGCAGGGCTGAGCTCGCAGCATCTTCACCGCTGTTCACCCGGCGACCAGTCGCATCAATGATCTCAGCGGTCACAAAGATGATCAAGTTGCTCTTGATGTGGTTTTCGGCATTGCTCTGGAAGAAACGTCCCACGAGTGGTAAGTCACCAAAGATGGGCACCTTGTCTTCCGTGCTCTGCACATCTTCACGCATCAAACCACCCACAGCAACGGTGTAGCCATCATAGATGGTCAGACCAGTTTTGACACTGCGGACTGAGAAGACGGGCATCTCAATGCGGTTTTCAGTAATGACGATCTGAACTGGATTTCCAAGTGCATCCGTTGCTGGAGCAGTGATTGGGCTTCCGTAGTTCACAAATCCTTCAAACTCAACGATCGTTGGTGTGAAGCGAAGTTCGATGATGCTGTCATTGGCGTCAATCTGAGCCTCAACCTCAAGGGTCACACCGGTATTCTTGGTGTCAAACGCTGAAGGTGTTGCAGGAGTGACAGGGAAACCGCCACCGCCACCACCGCCAACGCCACCACCGACGATGCCGCCACCGATGTTTCCACCGACTTGGTTTGGCAATTCGGGTGGTTCATACTCAGTTGGGTAGATAAATTCACGGATGATTTCAATGGTCGCACTCTGGCCTGGAAGAGCCACAACACTTGGTGCGGTCATGATGTCAGCACCCTTCTTCTGGGAGAGACCTCTCATGATCATCTGGAATTGACCGCTGCTAAACAAACCAGTCATCGATAAGATCCCTGGTGCAACGCTTGCCTGCTGGGCGGTGCGCTGCGGATTGTTCAAAATTGCGTCGATACTATTCCGATCAACGGCTGCAGCACCACTCCGTGTTCCTGCGCTGATGATTCCTGAAACAGCCTGATTCGGGGAAGCAGGAATTCCTGGAATGTTGACGCGATCGACAGGGCTAATAAAATCAGCGTTCGTGCGTGTCGTGCCGCTTCCTGTGGTTCCACCTCCTAAGAAGTAGTTGCTACCAACCCCGAATGGAGTTGCGATCCAGTCAAACCCAAGCTCGTCACTATTTTCCTGATTGATCTCCACAAACTTGGTGGTGACACGAATCTGGCGTGGAGTGTTGTTTTGGGCTGCTTTGACAATCCCGTCGATAACCTCAAGCTGAGTCGGAGTGTTCCGAACGATAAGAGTGCTTGATGCAGAGAGGAGAGTTGCTGAAGACTCAGGTCCAAATGAAACACCGGCATTCTTAAGGAGATCGATGATTCCAAGACGAGGAGCGATTCCACCGTCGTCACCACCGCCACCGCCACCGAATGGGTCAGCCTCAACCGTCCAGCGACGCTGCACGATATCAGCTTCACCTTCATCCTTCGTCGAGAGAAGAGTCACAGCAAACTCATCAACCTTGTAACGAAGATTTGCCTCTTCACAGATATACTGGAGAGCAACACGAAGGGGAACGTTTTTGAGGTTGAGTTGCTTGATGAGAATCGCATTTGGATTCGCACCCGCTCCAAGAGCGTCGTCAGCGGCACCAAGATCGCCACCGTCACCGAGGTCACCGCC
>JALRJZ010000173.1 GCA_023261045.1 Akkermansiaceae bacterium | reverse complement strand
CTGTCTCATGGTGGCTCCTTCATAGAGTTTCTTCTCTACCTCTTCTAATTCTGGAACGTCTGGCGGCGCGGGGGGAGCTGGAGTTCCGAGGATATTGTCGAGAACGAAGAGCCCTCGCTTTACGGGAGAGGTTCGTGTCGATTGAGAAGTAACAATTAAAAAGGTTCCTTGGCCAAGTAGCCCTCCTCGGCCGATCGCATTTTCACCGAAGTGGACCTTCCGGAAGTGATTGCCTCGCACATTCTCAACTCCGTAAAAAGTGGCTAAGCGTTCATTCAGAAAGGAGTAATCTGCGTTGAGAAGCTCGAGAAGTGGACGATTTTCGATGACGACATGGCGAAAGAACTCTTCGGTTTCTTTTTTCATATCTTGGCGGGTTCCGCTATTGAAGATGCGGGCGGCATTTCTTGAAGATCGTTCTTTGAGAATATGCCTCGTATCGATACTGAGCCCTTCGAGGTCTCGAGCTTGAAGCCACTGCCCGACAAAATTTTTGATCATTCGTTCCGAGCGTTCATCCGCCAGCATTCGATCAACTTGCTCCCGCAGGTTGAGTCGTAGTTTTTGGTCGCGGGCGAGTTCTAAGAGGGCTTGATCAGGCAATGAACTCCAGAGAAAGTAAGAAAGTCGAGAAGCGAGAGCATACTCATCAAGATTCACGACTCTGCCAGGGTTGTTTGGCTCGGCTTGCATCTCACTGCGGAAGATGAAACTTGGAGAGGTTAAAATCGCGGTGATTGCGAGCCGGACCCCATCTACAAACTGAGATCCTTCTTCTTGAATCTTTCTTAAGCCCAGCTCTGTAAGTTGATCTACTAAGAGTGGACGAGGTGGACGGCGAAGGGCGCGTTGGGAAAAGTGATCAATGATCTTGCGCAAATAGATTGCCTGAGCCTTTGGATCTTGAGGAGCGAGACCATCGATAAAAATGCGTTGGTAGCTCTCCGGAAAAAGATCCCACTGGTCTTCGACACCCAGGCGTTTTAGCCGGAAGTCTTCGACTCGAAGCCCCGTGGTTCCTTGCCCTTCACCAGGGTTGGTGGGCACGATGGAAAGCTCAAAACGGTGTTCACCTTGCGGGAGTTCTAGCTTCTTTGTAAATTGATGGCGGCCTTTCGTCTCTGAATGAAACTCAAGATCATGAAAGGCCTTTCCATCGATCATTAATTGCCATTTCGCAGCTTGGTTTTTGGGGCGGCCCCCTTCGTTTTGGATGGTGTAGGACACTTCTAACTCATAGTCACCGGAATGTTCTAGAGCACGTTTCGCGATCACAGTTTGGGTAACATTTGCTTCCATGAAACGACCCGTTTGACTCCCCGTGGAGTCACGGAAGTTTCCCGCATCAATCACGATAGGCTTCGGCTTTCCCGCATCTTCGGGAAGAGCTAACCATGCGATTTCCTCTGCGGCGGTGAGGTATTTCTCCATGAGAAGTGGAGAAATGGTTAAGACGTCGCCAATGGTGTCAAATCCGAACCCGGTATCATCAGCCGGGAAATTGTCATTTGCGCTGAAAGCAACTCCCATGAGATCTGCGATGGAATTTTGGTATTCTTCGCGATTCATTCGGCGAATCGTGACGCGGCCTGGGTCAGGGTTTTCGTCGTCGAGATCAAAGATCTTTTCTTCGATCCAGCTGATGAGTGTCGCTCGCTCCTCAGCGCTTGGTTGATTTTTCTTTTTAGACGGAGGCATCATCTCCGTGCGCACGTTTTCCCAGATTCTGAGCCAAACTTTTTGATCATCAAGGAGCTCGGAGCTGCTATCAAACTCGTCGAGGGTAAAGTCTCCCTTATCAGCTCCATCGCCGTGACAATCGTAACAATAATCTTGTAAGAGCGGTTCGATTTTTTCCTTAAAATCAACCTCGAGGTCCGTCTCAGCAATCTTCTGCGCTCGCGCAGCCAGAGTAAATCCACTCAGAAGCAACAGAAGTAAGTGAGTGCGGCGCGAAAGCTTCATGGGGTGAGGATGACAGTTCTCAAAAAACGGTTCCAAAAGCTCTAAATTATCAATTTTGGGAGAACTTTTTGGTAAGACTGAAAATAGAAGTGGCCCAAGTGAGACCTTGGGCCACTTCCTAAGTAACGAAGATGATTTATTGAAGATCAAATCGATCGAGGTTCATCACTTTGACCCAAGCGTTAATGAAATCCTGAAGAAATCGTTCTTGTGCATCCGAGCTTGCGTAAACTTCGGCAATGGCACGGAGTTGTGAGTTTGAACCAAAAACGAGATCGACTGAAGAAGCCGTCCATTTGGTTTGGCCTGTTGTGCGATCTTTGCCCTCATAGAAATGTTCACACATTGGCGAGACTGACCATTCCGTGCGCATATCAAGAAGGTTGATGAAAAAGTCATTGGTTAAAGAACCTGGCCTCTCGGTAAGCATGCCCATCGTCTTGACGCCCACGTTGGTATCAAGAACGCGTAGTCCCCCGATGAGAACAGTCATTTCGGGAGCGGAGAGCCCCAGAAGCTGCGCCTTATCGATGAGGTTTTCTGGTGCAGGACGGTCGAGAGATCGACCAAGGTAGTTTCTAAAACCATCATGTTGTGGTTCGAGAACTCCAAAGGATTCGACGTCAGTCATTTCTTGCGAGGCATCGGTTCGACCTGGAGTAAACGGCACCTTCACTTGATGGCCGGCCTTTGCTGCAGCTGCTTCAATAGCGGCAACGCCACCAAGAACAACGAGGTCAGCAAAAGAAACCTGAGTCTCTCCTTCTTGGTTGAAGGCTTCCTGCACTTTTTCGATGACTGGGATAATCGCTGCAAGTGCTTCGGGTTCATTGACGGCCCAATCTTTTTGCGGAGAAAGACGAATTCTCCCTCCGTTTGCTCCTCCTCGTTTGTCGCTTCCTCGGAACGTAGATGCTGAAGCCCAAGCGGTTGATATGAGTTGAGAATGACTTAGCCCCGAATCAAGCAAAGCGTTCTTCAGTTGCTCAATCTCAGCTTCATTAATGACTGAACCTTCTGACATGGGGATGGGATCTTGCCAGAGCTGAGGTTCAGGGACCTCGTTCCCAAGTAAGGTGGAAACTGGGCCCATGTCGCGGTGAGTCAGTTTATACCATGCTTTTGCAAAGGCCTCTGCGAACTCGTCAGGGTTTTCATAAAAACGTTTCGAGATCGGTCCGTAGATGGGGTCAAGTTTGAGGGCCAGATCCGAGGTGTATAAAATAGGGGGGTGTTTTTTATCGGGATCGTGTGCATCAGGAACTGTTCCCGCACCCTCTCCGTTCTTTGGAATCCAGACTCTTGCGCCCGAGGGAACCGTGGTAATCTCCCAATCGTAGGCGAACATATTCGTGAAGTAGTGGTGAGACCAACGAGTCGGTGTTTGACTCCAGGCCCCTTCAAGACCGCTGGTAATTGTGTCTCCACTGTGGCCCAAGCCCATACTGTTTTTCCATCCGAGTCCTTGCTCTTCAAGGGGGGCGCCTTCGGGCTCAGGACCGACATATTTGTCAGGCTCGCCAGCCCCATGGCCTTTTCCGAATGTGTGACCTCCCGCGATGAGGGCCACTGTTTCCTCGTCGTTCATAGCCATTCTGGCAAAGGTTTCACGGATTTCGACCGCTGAGGCGAGTGGGTCTCCGTTGCCGTCGGGCCCTTCTGGGTTCACGTAAATGAGCCCCATTTGTACCGCAGCGAGTGGGTTATCAAGATTCTCTTGGGTGTAGCGCTTTTTACCTAACCACTCACTTTCGGGTCCCCAAAAGACATCCTCTTGTGGCTCCCACACATCTTCCCGCCCTCCTGCAAAACCGAATGTTTTGAAACCCATTGTTTCCAAAGCGACGTTTCCACACAAGATCATGAGGTCAGCCCAAGAGATGGACTGCCCATATTTTTGTTTAATGGGCCAGAGAAGCCGGCGCCCTTTATCTAGGTTTCCATTATCCGGCCAGCTATTGAGTGGGGCAAAGCGTTGCGTTCCATCCGACGCTCCTCCCCGGCCGTCAAATGTCCGGTAAGTTCCAGCACTGTGCCAAGCGAGGCGAATAAAAAGCGGTCCATAGTGGCCGTAATCTGCAGGCCACCAGTCCTGAGAATCCGTCATCAACTGAGCGAGGTCCTTCTTGAGGGCTTCCATATCGAGCTTTTTAAATTCCTCGGCGTAGTTGAAATCGGCTCCAACGGGATTTGCGGCAGGAGAATTTTGATGAAGGATCTGAAGGTTCAGCTGATCGGGCCACCAGTCTTTGTTAGAAAAAGCCGATGCTGCAGTGTGTCTCTGAGAGGGTGCTGGTTGAGCACCCATGACGGGGCATTTGGAGAGATCGCCGACACCGGCGAGATCTGTATGATTGGTCATGATTGTTGTTTTTCTGAGTTGAGATTGTCCATGCGACCTTGCGCACTCCAACTTGTGAAGGAGATCACACTATCCTGCAAGCTCATCTTATTCTATAACGAGAAACATAATTTTTATTTATATAAGAATCTGAAGGAGAAAAGTGAGTGGGCTTACCAGTTTTGAGGCTCCGTTAGCTCTGGTGATCCAAGGCGCCGAAATTGATGTTTTCTCTGAAAGCCGAAGTCATTTGATGACGTTATAATGAGATGGCTGAAGTTTCGCACAATCGTCGACATTTTTTGAAAAAATCCGGGCTATTGGCCGGAGGAGCATCACTCGGAATGCCTGCCTTTGTGCGCGGGCAAAATCTAAACTCAAAAATTCAAGTTGCCTGTATAGGAGTGGGGGGAAAGGGAAATAGTGACACGCGCAATGCTGCGAGGTGTGGCGGTCAGATCGTAGGGTTATGCGATGTGGACCGGGGGCGTCTCAGCCAAATGGGAGAAACTTTTAAGGACGCGGCACAGTTTACCGATTTTCGTGAAATGCTCACCAAATTGGGAGAGGGTGTGGATGCGGTGACAATTTCGACCCCAGATCACGTTCATGGGGTTGCAGGGATCATGGCCATGCAGATGGGGAAACATGTCTACTGCCAGAAACCGCTCACCCAGACGGTTTGGGAATCTCGTATGATGAGAAATCTCGCGGTGGAAAAAAAGCTCGCAACCCAAATGGGAAATCAGGGCAGCGCTTCGAGTGGTCTGCGCCGGTCCGTAGAAATTATCCAATCGGGAGTTATTGGCAAACCACTTGAATTGCACGTTTGGACGAATCGTCCAGTGTGGGCTCAAGGCTATGATCGTCCGGCAGGTGCGGACGCGATCCCTGATTCACTTGATTGGGATTCTTGGATTGGGCCAGCGCAAATGAGACCATTTAAGAAGGGGATTTATCATGATTTTCAATGGCGGGGATGGAGTGAGTTTGGAACCGGAGCATTGGGAGACATGGCGTGCCACACCGTGAATATGCCCTTCCGAGCGCTGAAATTGGGATATCCGACAAAAATTGAGTGTGAGATGGCTTCGAAAATCTACGACGAGACCTATCCGCTCACATCGCGAGTTCGGTTTGAGTTTCCAGAGCGCGAAGGTCTTCCTCCCCTCAAGTTTTGGTGGTATGACGGG
>JALRJZ010000172.1 GCA_023261045.1 Akkermansiaceae bacterium | reverse complement strand
TTCCTGAATCCCAAGCTCGGTAAAGTGAGGCATAAAGGGCATTGAGGGTGCCCTCATGCATGATTCGAAATTCGATGGTTCGGGCATGAGTTGTCGTGGGGTAGTTTTTCTGAGCCATCTCGTCTGCCTGAGTTCCCGTGCGATTCTGAACTCTGTTGCGAAGTTCTTCGGCGCGTTGGTGGAACCGAGCGAGAGCGTTGAACTCAGTGTTCTTGGTGATGGGCTCAATGTAGTAGAAGCGAGCGAGGGAATTGCCGATGGTATCAATGGCAACCTCAGTCACCAAAAGTGTCGCGTCGAGGACATAAGAATGCTTACTAATCGAAGTGATCGAGCCGAGCTTCACGGAGTACTCTCCTGCGGGAAGGCTCGCTTCCCAACGTTGCTTCCGGTTTTCATCATCTTTGAGGCCCTCAATTTCTTCCTTTTCCTCATCGGTCTGATCGTCGTTTTGATTGGTGGTAGAATTGGAGCGTCCAGTCGTAGAGGGGGTCACCTGAGCACAGATGGGAACGATGCTGAGCGCTAAAGCAATGAGTGAGATGCAAACCTTCATAACAAATCCCAATATCCACCTTCTTTTTGTTGAGGTCAAAGATAGATTTTTGACCTGTGAGTTGAATCTGCTTCACCGGTGAGATAGGTTGATGCCTGTGGGACAATATCGACCAAATGTGGCAGCACTCATGCTCAACGAGCAAGGTCAGTTGTTAATTTGTGAACGCCTCAATCACCCAGGGGCGTGGCAGTTCCCCCAGGGTGGCGTTGATCAGGGGGAAGACCTTGAGGAGGCCTTTTATCGGGAAGTAAAAGAAGAAATCGGGCTCTCGCCTCTTCATTATTCCATTGAACAAAAACGGGGAGGCTATCGATATGATTATCCCCCGGAGGTCAGTGCGTCAAAGCCACCCCACAAAGCGCATTTTGTGGGCCAAGAGCAGACTTATTTTCTTTGCCGCCTTCGTGAGGGAGCGCCCGCAATTGATCTGATGCAAGAACCTAGGGAATTTTCGCAGGCTCAATGGATTGAGCCCGCCGACTTCCAATTGGAGTGGCTTCCAGATTTCAAAAAAGAGACCTACCGTGAGGTCTTGCGCGATTTTTTTGCGCTCGAACGCTAGAAATAAAAATCCGCCTGCGAGTCAGGAGACTCGAGGCGGATGAAAAAACAAGAACCTCTTAGGCAAGCTCGGCTAACTTTGCCTTGATTGCTTCGGAGTCAGGAAGATCTCCTGGTGAATCGTTGACTTGGGCATATTGTATCACTCCCGCTTTATCGATGAGGAATGCCGAGCGCTTCGAAACTCCACCCATGATGAGGTTTTTCTCAGGGAGAAACTGCTCGTAGGTGGTTCCGTAGGCCTCAGCGGCTTTGTGGTCGTAGTCCGAGAGGAGCTTGAGGGTAATGCCTTCCTTTTCTGCCCAGGCTGCTTGCGCAAAGGGATTGTCTCCGGAGATCCCGAAGACCTTGCAATTCAGATCACTGTAGGCACTCAGTCCACCAGAGATCTCACAAAACTGCTGGGTGCAGACCCCCGTAAATGCCATCGGCACAAAGAGAAGGAGGATGTTTTGCTCTCCAATTTCATCGGAAAGTTTGACAACTTCAGGGCCACTCGCGCCAAGGGCGACAAGGGAAAAATCTGGGGCTTGATCGCCTACTTGAATGCTCATATCGGGCGCAATATAGACTGGCCTTGAGATGCGTCTAGTCTGAAAGAGTGATGAATTCTATCTAACGACCGAAACTCTCAAATACTGACTTTTTGATTCCCGCTGGATTTTGAACGATCCGACACCGTCTCCTTGATCACTGAACACGGCACTGGGAAGCTCGGTCCAATCTTGAAGGTTGTCGCTACTCTGTAAGGAGTAGCTCCGCTCTGATCTCACTGGGAAGGAGAGGGTTGTGGTGTTGACCGATCTCTCATCGATGATTTCGTGACCGTGTTTGATCTGCGTGATTTTAAAGGACGAAGCGCTCTGAAATGGGTCTGTCCCAGCAAGAATCTCAAAAGCATTTGATTGACCATCATGATCAGAATCATCTTCCCCATTTTGATCAAGATTACCGAATGCTCTCATTTCCTCGTCGTCGGCAAGCCCATCTTGATCAATGTCCGACGCTGAAGACGCTTCAAAGTCATCGAAGGTGGCATCACAAGATCCTTCGGCGGTCCCCGAACTTACGAAGATCCCACAAGTCCCCTCCAAATAAGGTGCGCCAAATTCTTCGTCGGTCGCTTTGAGAGAAGCGATTGGGGTTGCAGGGTCTTGCGGATCAAAAACTTCGATCAGAAACTGGTTCTCAAACCCATGGAAAACCAGTCGGTAATCACCGGATGGGGTGAGTGGGGCTTCAATACTCTGGGTGGATCCTGCCCCTTCGTTTGTAATTTTAGAAAAATAGAATTGTCCTTCATCAGTATCTAAGGTGGCCGCATAGGCATTGAGAGTGCCGAGGCCTGGGCTTGTGACTCGAGCTAAGATTCCAATATCTTGCTCAAGGCTTGGGTCTCGATTGACTAAGTCAACAGAGATCCGGAAGGATGAAAACGAAGCCTCGGCTCGGTGAGCGCCAATGCGTGCCTGTCCAACGGTCGCCGGTGCAGGAGATGGACCCGCTTGAAGGCGATAGGTGTTTGCGTTTGGAAAACTAAAGGTGGTCACTGCACCAAAGGGTTTGA
Source organism: Akkermansiaceae bacterium (assembly GCA_023261045.1). GTDB lineage: Bacteria > Verrucomicrobiota > Verrucomicrobiia > Verrucomicrobiales > Akkermansiaceae > SW10. The sequence continues at coordinate 2,850 of JALRJZ010000172.1, read as the reverse complement.
TGAGCTCAAGCCGGCTCCAACCCTGATCATTTCCGTCATTAAAATCGTCTTTAATTTGTGCGCTCAGAAAGCATGGAGAAAGCACGAGAAGGATGGGCAAATGAAGACCGTAGTGAAGTTTCATCAAAAAATAAGAGTTCGAATAGGAAATGTTAGAACAGATTCCTTTCGGGGGGCAACTCGAATTGATGAGAGTTTTAATCAGGCAGAGAGTAGCCGGGGCTGAGAACCGTAGAAACAAATCGTGTTTTTAGGGATCATGGAATAGGCTCACCCAATTACATCAGACAACGTATTATGACAAAGATCTCAATTTCTCAGGCTTTCGCTTTTCTTCTCATACTTTTTCCGCTTCATGGCCAAGAGCTTCCCCAGTGGAAATCGCTCTTTAATGGGAAAGATCTTTCGGAGTGGGTGGATGTCAATACGTCTCCCGAAACATGGAAAGCCCAAGATGGTCTCTTGGTTTGTACGGGAAAGCCCATTGGAGTGATGCGTTCAAAAAAACAATACGAGAATTTTATCCTTCATATCGAATGGTGCCATTTAAAGGCTGGAGGGAACTCGGGAGTTTTTGTCTGGAGTGAAGGTTCTGTCCCTCCTGGGAAGAGACTCCCCAAGGGAATGGAAGTCCAGATGCTGGAGCTGGAGTGGCCGAAACTAAACCCAAGACGAGATGGAACGCCCAATGATATCGCGTATGTTTCTGGTGAGCTCTTTGGGGCTAATGGTCTCACTGCCGTACCGGCCCATCCTCGGGGCAATCGCAGTAAATCACTTGAGTTGCGCTGCAAGGGCAAGGGTGAATGGAATACCTATGACGTGGTGTGTGTTGATGGTACCGTAAAGCTCTCCATTAATGGGAAATTCGTCAATAGCATCAGCCAATCTTCAGTTCGCAAGGGATACCTCTGTCTCGAAGCAGAAGGCTCAGAGATTCACTTTCGAAATCTAAAGATTTTAGAATTGCCTCCTGGTATCACCACTCCAGAGCAGGTGGCCGCTGTCGTTTCCGAGCAGTAGCAACCCGATTATTCCATGGGGCCAATGAGCTCGATGTAATTCCCGTCGGGATCTTGAAAGACCGTGAGGTAGTTATTGGGGCCGATCGAAGCAGGAGTTTTTCCAAGAAGTTTGACCTTCGCTTTTTTTAGGCGCTCCATGGATGCTTTCATGTCGGTTACCATCAAGGTTAGATACGAATAACCCACGGTCGAATGAATGAAGCTCTGGTCTTGTTTTTTACCAGGAGCTTTCGGAAACGACATCAGCTTAAATTTTGTCTTTGGTCCTTGCTTGCCTGTTTCCATGACAAACACTCGAATCGATGCAGGCTGATTGTTGGTAAGCCCAAATGAAGTGGCTTTTTCAGCGGGGACATCAAAGCCGTTTACCTCAGTCATTCCAATGACTTCAGTATAAAACCGAGCGGATTTTTCTACGTCGCTGACAACAATGCCGATATCGGCAACCGAATGGCTGAAGAGAGCTTTTGGATCATCTTGAGCAAAGCAGCAGAGGGGAGAGAGTCCCAAAAAGCTCAAGAGAAGTGTGCGTCGGAGAGGAATCATCGCGACATTCTATCGGTTTCCTGGTCAGAGGCGAGCTTCAAACATCAGAGAATGGCCTCATTTGCTTGAGCGTGAGTTTTTGGCTAAGAACGTGCAGTTGTGGTTTCTTTCTGGAAGAGTTTGATTTCAAACGCGTATGTTAGCCTGAGTATGAAAAAGCGCCTGTCCCTTTTGATCCCCCTCTTATTGGCCCTGGTTTGTCCTTTTCTAGTGTCTGCAAAAAAAGAGGATCCAAAGAGGATTGTGCTGATTGCTGGAAGCCGAAGCCATGGATCAGGTGAGCATGAGTTTAGGGCGGGGTGTTTACTCCTTGCGAAAGCGCTCAATGAACAGAGCGGTTTGAATGTCGAAGCCGTTGTTGTGGGCAAGGATTGGAAAAAAGATCGATCCATTCTGGATCATGCGGATGGAATTGTCATTTTTGCGGATGGTCCAAGTGGCATCGCTGGCGAATGGGAATACTTCGATGCTCTTGCGAAGAAAGGAGTGGGTTTTACCTTTTTGCATTATGCGGTTCATCCTAGCCCAGAAGATGGCAAAAAGTATTTTCAACCATGGATTGGTGGAGCGATGGAGTCTGGTTGGTCCGTTAATCCCCATTGGGTTGCAGACATGAAAGTGATGCGTGATCACCCCATTGGCAATGGAGTGCCTGATGTCGTGACCTGCTACGATGAGTTCTACTACAACATGAGGTTCCGCGATGACCGGGAAAGTGTAATCGATCTCATTACCGCAACTCCAACTCGCAAAAACATCCATCGATATATCAACCTTTGGAATCAGCATGGCGTCGATGGTCTTGATCAGGCGCAAACGTTAATGTGGGGCTACGAACGCCCAAATGGAGGACGAGGTGTTGGTTTTACCGGCGGGCATTATCACCATGCTTGGGCGGTCGACGGCTATCGCAAGGTTGTTCTCAATGCCATTGCGTGGAGTGCGGGAATTGAGGTTCCTCAAAATGGGGTGAGCTCAAAGCCGCTTTCAGAAGATGACCTCAATGCGAACCTCGATAGCTACGGAGAAAAAACCAAACACTTGAAGCTTCCTAAAGTCGAAGATTGGAAGAACCTGCCCGCCGCTAAAATTGATCAGAAGCGGGAGGCTAAGTTTAAGAATTAGAGGCGACCGCTTGGAGGAAGATTGGCTTACTTCCAAGGAATGGTCACTCCAGGGGGGAGAAAGCTCACCTTGCGGTCGTTTTCTGCGGGCTTACCGGGCGTGCACCTTCCGTTTGATACCTCTTTTTGTAAAAGTGAGAGTAATCTGTTGACCT
>JALRJZ010000171.1 GCA_023261045.1 Akkermansiaceae bacterium | reverse complement strand
CCGTGAGCTTCACGCTGACTTGGTCTTGATTTGCCGTGGGATCTCTGTCGCCATCTTTAACCTGCATGTAAATAAGATTGCCCGGTTTGACCTGGTTTTTGGGGCGTGATGTGGAGCGTGATTGAACGACCGCTTGTTCTTTGATTTCCTTTTCGAGGGTTTCGGTGAGACTTTCTCTATTCTGGTCAACAATTTCACTACTTGCGACCTCGAGAGATCCATCGGAAGCAATTCTGAGTCGAGTATTACTTAGGAATTCAAACTGAAATTGATTTTTGAAATCTTCGGGGTAATCCACTGAAATGGTGTCTCCACCAGTGACTTGGAGGATGCCATCTCCTGCATTTGCTTCTCCCAGAATTGTGGGGAATTCTGTCAGAAAGATCCCTTTGCCTGCGCCACCACTCACAAGAAATGATTTTTCAAAGTCATTTCCGGGCTCGGTACTTACGATGACTGGAATACGCGTATCGCCACGACTAATTCCTAAATCTGGATCTTGCACAACGACCGAGAGAGCGGTTCCTGGAGTGTGCCAAAGCTTAGACTCTTGACCGAGTCTTCCGACGGTTCTGAGAGTTTCAAGTTGAGTTAAAAAGCGTTGTTCAATTCCGTAAACTTCCGCCAGATTGTAGAGCGTTTCGTTGGCAAGTTCGGTGTCAGGTGCTTGTTCGAGAATTGTTAAAAAGATCTTCCGAGCTGTTTGGTTGTCTTCCTGGCGAATTGCAAGAACCCCCCTCAGGAAATTAGCTCGCATCGCAATGGCTGGGTTTTGATTTTGAGCAAGGTCGTCGAAGATTTCGGTCGCAGAATCATAAACACGCTGTGCCATGTAGGTTTCCCCGATACCAAAGCGGGCGTCGTCAGCTTCTGGTTGATCTTTATAAAGGTTGAGAACAGTCGTGAATTCAGCACGGGCAATGTCGTATTGCTTTGCCCGTTGATAGTTTCGAGCAAGCAGTAGCTGAACCTGAGATTTTTCTCGAATGTCAGCTTTGTCAGATTCTCCGAACTTGAGCATCCATCCACGCAGAATGTCTTCGGCTCTCTCGTGATCTTCGGGAGTACCCTGCGCGATATGAGTCTCGGCACCAAAAAGGATGAGTTCTACTGGTAAATCATCGCGATGTTGATCGAAAAGTGCTTTGTTAGAATAGTAGGCTTGCTCGGCAAGATCCTCGTCTCCTAAGCGTCGATGAAGGATAATCTGAAGAAGAGGGGCGATTGGACTGTCGGCTGGGATGTCGGAACTTAGAGTGCCCATTTTACTGTAGGACTTTCGCAGGAGTGATCGAGCTTCGGTGATTTCTGCATTGCCCACAGAACGGATGGTATTAAGAAGGCCATTTAGGAGTCCGGCGCCTAGAGTGTAATCCTCTCGAGCCATCGCGCCTTGAGCATAGGGGAAAATGCGCCTCCACGATTCGTAGTGCGGATCTGATTGTTCAATTGCCTTTTGAGTTTTAAGAAGTCGATCAATGGATTTATTTGTAGAGCTCAACAGCTCTAGTTCTGCCTCAGTGCTGACTCGTCCAATTTGAAGATCTCGGATGAGTTGGTAGATGACTGATTTTTTTTCATCCGTCCATTCTTGGTGATTTCGGGCAGTTTCTAACCACGTCCTTGTGGGCCATTCCCCAAGACCCCATGGCGTAAATGGCTGGTTATTAGCCCTGAGGCGAACCTGTGAAAGGAGCCTCTTCATGGCGTCGAGATCATCTAAGAGGAAAAGCTGATTGGCTAATTCTCCTGCGTAAGTCCCGAAATAGTTGGTATCATCTTCCATTCGCTGTCGGAAGAAATCCCTGGCTTTGCTTTCGCTGAGTGTTGAGCCATAGCGGATGGCGCACGTCACGTATTCTTGATTGTTGAGATCAAGATTCATCTGGTTTTTCCACCAATTGGACGCTTGGCTTTTCATGCCGATCTCATTGAGGATGTCTCCAATTCGAGTCGAGTGAGCAGAGCTATTTTGACTTAGTTTTTGAGACTTGGAAATCCATGCGATCGCCTGAGTGATCACTTCGGGATCTTTCGTTTCTACCAGACGAAACCAAGTATCATAGTGGCAGGGTCCAGGTTGAATTGAGAGAAGATGCTTAGCAGCGGCGAGACGCATCGAGGAGCGCTCTTTCTCGTCGGTGTAGGAGCTCGCTTCGAGCCATTGCTCTCCAGCGGTGAGATCAGTTGGGAATTCTCGACAGAGATTCTCATAGTGCTGCGCAGCGGTTGCCCTCGATTTTCCTCCTAAGTGATGGCGGTAGACATAAGCAAGGCGCGATAAAACAATTTTGCGTTGCTCGGTACTCAATTTTTGTTCGAGAAGTTGCCGGCAAGCCTGGCTTGACTTGCCTCCATTTTCTTGGATTGCCTTCCAGAGCTTTGGGTTTTGCTCATCGAGGTAAGCCTTCTTTGTCGCTTGCCAAATTTGATGGTGATTTTTGTCTTTGGGTGCTGGATTCCATACAAGATTTTGAAATCCCTGTAGATGGGGGAAGGAGGTGGCACTTTGACGAACCGCTTGAAGATCTTTTTTAAAGGATTCGTCTCCGGTGGATGTTTCGTAGAGAAGGTTAATAATCTCTTCAGTCCTAGAGTCTGCGGTAGGGGATTTGGCAAGGTATTGGTAAGCTATGGCCCGTGCTTTTGGGATGTCCTTGAGGAGGTCTCGGCAGAGCTGTAGGATTAAGACGGCTCGGAGGTGAGAGGCTCCTTGTTTTGTTTGTTCGATGAGCTTCAGAAGACCTTGTTCGGCTTTTTGATAGTCTTGGCCGTGCCACTTCACAAAAGAGTCTGCGAGATTTGGGATGGAAGCGTCTTTGAGGAGGAGAGTTTGGGCAATTGTGATGGCTTTGGTGAGCTCCTTGTTTTCGGCAGCATATTGCGCCGTTTTGACGAGGGGCAAGTAGCGGTATTGATGCTCAGGGTAGGCTGCCAGATAACGATTTGCTTCGGTCTCAATGAGCGAAGACGACTTTTTCGCATTGATCATCGCGTCAATGTAGAGACGGTGGATTTCTTCGTAGCCAGGAGTGATGGCTTGTTTGAGTGATTGGGTCGCATTCTCAAATTGGCCGAGTCGTATTTCAAATTTTCCAGTGTAGCTCCATAAGTCACGCCGTGCTTTTTTGTTTAAAGGAGCTTTCCGTCGAATGAGGGTTTTTGAGATTTGAAGGCCCTCAGCCCATTGTTCTGACCTCTCAGCCGCAAGAAGTCCTTGGATACCGACTTCGGTGAGGAGCCGGTTTACGGGTAATTTGGAGACCAGCGCTGCGGCTAGTGCTGATGCTTGTTTAAAGGAGTTTGCGTTATTGGCTGAGACATAGAGTTTCAGAGCATCAATCCCCTGGTTGGTTTCACCTCCATGGCGCCAAATAAAATCTCGCTCGCTTGCGGCCACACTCTGCCGGCCGGTGTGCTCGAGTGCGGTTGCAAGACGGTCCCTTACCTGATTCTCAAGAGCGTGATTCGGGAAAATCTCCAGAAATTGCCGACTCGTGATCACAACGTCTTCGTGCCGTGCAGTCGCAGTATATCCCTCGATAAGTTTGAGCATGATCTGCGCACGTTGAGGGTGATCGGTTTGTGCGCGGGTGAACTTACTTGCGTTTCGAATGAGTCCGAAGATTTGTTCGTTTTGCCAGTAGTGGTCGATAAGCTGGAGCAGAAGCTTGCCGCCCGTCGTTGAGCCCTCGGTTGTTTCTTTTAACTTGGCCTCTAGGTCTGCGGCTTCGTCAGCATAAGACGACGAGCTGCATAAGAGAATCAGTGAGAGGTAACAGATAAGTGTCTTCAAAATCCTGCTTTTTTAAGTGCTTCGATGATTTTATTGGCTTCCGAGGCGATTTCGCTTTCGGGGTAATCGCTAATGATTTGTTCAAACTTACGACGAGCCTCTGGTTTTCGATCGAGCTTGTAGAGGCAGCGTCCGTAATTAAAGAGGATGACATCTAAGAAATTGGCATCGGGGTAATCCGATAAGACGTTTTCGAAAACGTCAATTGCGCGGGAATAATCTTCTTTTTGATAATAGAAGGCAGCCATTTTAGCGACAGCATCTCCGACGCGCCCCGAGTCAGGGAATTGTTCGTAGACTTTTTGATAAGCGAGGAATGCTTTTTCGAAGAGTTGTTCTGATCCAGACTGGGCTTTGAGTGCCATCTCTTCATAGCATTCCCCGGTAAAGAATTGTCCTTCACCCCGAAGTGGGCTGGAGGGAAGCTTTGCAATACTGGAATAGAGGTTGATGGCTTGGGAATAATTGCCCCGTTTTTTTTCTACATGCGCTTGTTGGAGCATGGCCTCATCAACAAATGCACTTGAGGGGAATTCGCTAAGAAGGCGGCGACTCATCACGAGAGCGAGATCGAGCTTTTCCATCGCAAAATAAATTCGCCAAAGTTGGACGTAGGTATTTTCAAGAAGTTTCCCTCCTGATTTTTGCGCTTCTCCGAGGATTTCTTCGCAAACATCAAGGGCTTCAGCGTATTTGAGGTTTGCTTTTTCGTTGAGACCGAAATCTTTGTAGTGATTGCCAACTTCGGTGAGCGCTGAGGCAGTTTGTAATTGAGTTTTGAGCCGGAGCTCCTCGTCGGAAATCTTAGTGCAAGTGACACGCACTTCACCAAGGTTGCCTTCAATGATTTTTGTTTCTGAAATTCGTAATTCGGTTGTCTCGCCAAGGTTTTGCTCATCTCGATAGACAAGTCGAATCGTTTGACCTGGTTCGCCTGTGAGAGACTGGGGTGATGTTCCAAGTTGGAGCGGAATTGCGAGGCGGAAAACACCACGGTTTTCGTGTTCCTGAAGAACAACAGGGGTGGAGCGAACCAGGATCATTGGATTAATTTGAGATTTTAAATCGTCTCCATCACTCCCTTGAATAAGTTCGCCACTGGCGACTCCTTGGGCAAGCTCTTCGTCAATTTCGTCAGGGGTCTTTCGGCGATAAATCTGGATATCTGCGGAAACTTGATCGGCACCTGCAGTCGTGTCGTGATCTGCATCTGTGATTTGAAGGTGGAGGTGTTTTCCTAGAACCGCCGCTGGAAGATCTCGTTCGAAACTCCCATCGGTGATACGGGCGACACCATTGCCCACAACGATCACTTCTTTGAGTCGCTTTTCGTCGACTCCCTTATCCGCGGTGTGGGCATCAGTATAAGTGACCGAGATGCGATCTCCTCCACGAATTTCCAGAATGCCATTTTGAGGAATTGGTTCTGCAAGGGTGGTCGGAATCCGACCGATGGCAATGCGCGCATTTCTTCCCACCGGATCACAGAGGATGGTTTCCTCATCCCCATTTTTGGAGCGACAGTGAATTTGAATTTGGCTTCCCGGTTCCAAGATCGCGAAATCTTGATCGTCAATCTTCACGTAGAGTCGTTTTCCAGCCTCGACTTTTTCGATGGTGGCATCTTTATCGGAGAGTGCGGTCCCTACTTTTTCAAGCGCTTCAATGGCTCGGCTGTAATGACCGAGATTGAAGTGTCCTAATCCGATGTAAGAGTAGGCTTCATTGAGTTCTGAAGAAGTAGGGA
>JALRJZ010000170.1 GCA_023261045.1 Akkermansiaceae bacterium | reverse complement strand
AGCAAAAAAAGAAAAAACCCGCCTCTCAACAAGACGGGTTGCTCAATTACTCACGTTGATCACTCAGATCTTGTTAGAGCAGCGTCTCAACAAAGAGGCTACGCTCAAAACGGGCAAATTCGGAAGGCTCTTCTCCGGTGCCAATGAAACGGGGCGTAATGCCGAGTTCCTTTTGAATTGCTGCGGCAACGCCGCCTCGTCCTGAACCATCAAGTTTGGTTAAAACAAGCCCATCCAGGGGCACAGCTTTTTGAAACTCACGCGCCTGATTTAAGGCATTTGAGCCAGTGGAAGCATCGACGACGATGAAGGTTTGATGCGGTGCTGATTGATCTTGCTTGCTAAGGGTTCGCCGAATCTTTGCGAGCTCTTCCATGAGGTTATTTCGCGTATGAAGCCGCCCAGCGGTATCGCAGATCAAATAATCAACCTTTTCTATGATGGCGCGTTGATGTGCTTGATAACAAACTGAAGAAGGATCTGCCTCATGGGCTCCCGTCACGACTGGAATCTCTAGTCGCTTTCCCCAAGAGAGCAATTGTTCGACCGCCGCGGCCCTAAAAGTATCTGCTGCGGCCAGCATCACAGAGTGACCTTCGCTTTTGAAATAGGATGCTAACTTGGCGCTTGAAGTTGTTTTTCCGGTTCCGTTGACCCCAACCATAAGGATGACGGTGGGGTTTTGACTCTCCTGCCTCTCCGGAGCAGGAACATCGGCCGCAAACAAATCACCCAATTTCTTGCGTGTGACTTCAATGACGTCATCAGCAGAGATTTTGCGGCCAAGTGCCTTGAGATCGTCGACGATCTCAAGGGTCAGTCGGATTCCAAGGTCGCTAGAGATCAAATCTGCCTCGAGTTCATCCCAATCAATTTCAGCCTGATTTGTGATCTTGTTGAAGAGCTTCTTGAAAAATCCAGCCATGCCGCGCGGAGGTTGGGTGAAGATGGGCGTAAAAGCCAAGAATTAAAAACAGATCCGTTCATTTCCTGTGATTTGGGGTCTTCCTCTCTTTGAGATCGACTTGGGTTTTTGTTACTCGTTGTCAATTTCCTTTAATTGAGAATAATAGGGGCCCTATAGTTAGGAGACCTTAAATAAAATTTTAACTTCGAGAAGATCTGTAATTAGGTCGTTTGATCGGTGTTTGAGACGCTTTTGTCGCCACCTAGAGAATTTCTCTCTAAATAATTTAAAAAATTTCTGAAAAACGCCTTGCCAGACCACCTTTCGTTTCTATAGTCGCGGCCCCCAAATCGGGCCTGGCTTCTCAAAGTCCTTTAAGACTCAAGGTTCTAGGCCCTTCAAAACGTTTCAAGACTATCGGGCGACCACCGGAAAAATGGCTCTAGCGAGGATTATCGCTGAGCTCCCGGGGCTCCTACCGGTCGAGAATCAGCAAAGAAAACCAGTTTTCCTTAACCAAATTCAGCTTAACCGCCATCCCTAACCGATTGCATTATGCCAACCATCAACCAACTCGTCCGCAAAGGTCGTAAAAAAGTAGTCGCTAAGTCAAAGTCTCCCGCTTTGAGCAATTGCCCGCAGCGTCGTGGTGTTTGTCTACAAGTTTATACCCGGACGCCGAAGAAGCCAAACTCAGCTCTCCGTAAGGTCGCTAAAGTGCGCTTGACCAATGGCTACGAGGTCATCGCCTACATTGGAGGTGAGGGTCATAATCTTCAGGAACACTCCATCGTGCTAATTCGTGGTGGTCGAGTGAAGGATTTGCCAGGTGTTCGTTACCACATCGTTCGTGGCGCCCTTGATACCCTTGGAGTCAATAACAGGATGCAAGCGCGTTCTAAGTATGGAGCGAAGCGTCCCAAGAAATAATTTCCCCAATTTATATAAGATCTGACAAACCACAGCCATGGCCCGCAGGAAAAGAGTTTATCCAAAGAAGGATTATAGAGATCCCAAGTTCGACAGTCAGATTGTCGGGCGCATGATTTCGAAGGTAATGAGAGACGGCAAGCGTTCACTTGCAGAGCGTATTGTCTACGCAGCGATTGATCGCGCTAACGAGGGAACCGATACGATCGATCCTCTCGAGATTCTCAATCGTGCGATTGAAAATGCGAAACCACGTGTGGAGGTGAAATCACGCCGTGTGGGTGGAGCAACTTACCAAGTGCCTTTGGAGGTGGATGCAAACCGTTCCGAGTCTCTTGGAATGCGCTGGATCATCGGTTATGCGAGAGGCAAGAAGGGGACTCCAATGCACGTGGCCCTTGCCAATGAGATTAAGGACGCTGCTAACAACACAGGTAGCTCTGTGCGTAAGCGCGATGACGTTCATAAGATGGCACAAGCAAACCGTGCTTTTGCTCACTTCCGCTTCTAGGAAGCCACTAACTTTTTAAGACGACCCTTCCTCTCCCGATGTCAAAAATCGCTTCCATTCCCACTCGTTCCGTGCCGCTTGAGCGGACCCGGAATATTGGGATTGCTGCGCACATTGATGCGGGAAAGACAACTCTCACCGAGCGCATTCTCTTTTACACGGGGATGATTCATCGGATCGGAGAGGTGCATGATGGCGCGACGACAACTGATCACATGGAGCAGGAACGTGAACGTGGTATCACGATCACGTCCGCAGCAGTGACCTGTAGTTGGGATCAGCGCGTCGAGGAGGGAATCTCGAAGCTGTATTCTGGACAGAATCAGCGCATCAATATCATTGATACTCCAGGGCACGTTGATTTTACCGCTGAAGTAGAGAGATCTCTTCGTGTTCTTGATGGTGCAATTGTGGTCTTCTGTGGAGTGGCTGGAGTTCAGCCTCAGAGCGAGACAGTCTGGCGACAGGCCAACAAATATCAGGTACCAAGACTCGTTTTTGTGAACAAGATGGATCGTGTTGGTGCGGACTTCAATAACGTGGTTCGTGAGGTCAGCGAGAAATTGGGAGCGCGCGCAGTGCGTATTTTAATCCCGATTGGTTCAGAAGAATCTCTCCGAGGTCAGATTGACGTTCTTAATCAGAGGGCAGTGCTTTACACCGAAGATGATCTTGTTGGTTCGACCTATCAGATTGCGGTTCTTGATGATGATCAACGTGCTCTTGCCGAAGAAGCATATGCTGAACTCCTCGAAGCGGTCGCCGATGCGGACGAGAAGGTTGGTGAGATGTTTTTGATGGAAGAGCCCATCTCTGTTGCAGATTTAAAGGCGGGGCTTCGCCGGGCGACGATCAAAAATGCTCTCGTTCCCATCGCTGGAGGATCGGCCTTTAAAAATAAAGGCGTCCAGCCTTTGCTAGATGCGGTCGTTGACTATCTTCCGAGCCCTCTTGATGTTCCCGCCGCTGAAGGGCTTAATACCAAGGATGAGTCTCAATCGGTGTCTGTTGAGACCTCCGATAGTGAGAAGTTTTGCGCTCTCGCCTTCAAGCTTTGGAGTGATAAGTACTTTGGTAAGCTCGTTTTCTTTAGGGTCTATTCCGGGACGGTTTCGAAAGGGGATATGATCTATAACCCTCGCACCAATCAGAAAGAGCGCGTTGGTCGTCTCATTCAGGTTCAGGCAGATAAGCACGAAGAAATTGAGACCTGTTTTGCAGGTGATATCGCGGCACTCGTTGGCCCGAAGAATATTCAAACTGGAGACACTCTCTCACACCAGCAAGCTGGAATTCTTCTTGAGCCACCTCTTTTCCCTGAGCCTGTGATTTCGATGGCAGTTGAGCCACGGACCAAAGCTGACTCTGATAAGATGAGTGTTGGTCTTGATCGGCTTTCTGACGAAGATCCAACTTTTGTCGTTCGTCAAGATGAGGAGACGGGGCAAACGATCATTGCGGGAATGGGAGAACTCCATTTGGAGGTCATCATTGACCGACTCAAGCGGGAATTTAACGTTCAAGCGAATGTCGGAAAGCCTCAGATCGCTTATCGCGAGACGATTACCACTCCCGCTAAAGGAGATGGGAAGTTCATTCGTGATGCAGCTCTTGGTGGGAAAGCGATGTATGGGCATGTGATTGTTTCCGTCTCACCCAATGAGCGAGGAATGGGTATCGAAATTGAGCACTCAGTTTCTGCTAGTGATATTCCTAAGGAGTATCTTCCCGCCATCATCTCTGGGATCGAAGATGCGACCACGAATGGTCAAGTGGCTGGTTTCCCGGTTGTCGATCTGAAGGTCAATGTCTGTGGTGGCTCTTTCCACGAGGTCGACTCCAACGATAACGCTTTCAAAATTGCAGCCATCTTTGCGATGAAAGAAGCCTTTAAGGCGGCAGGGGCAATTCTCCTTGAGCCAGTCATGAATGTTGAGATTGCAACTCCTGATGAGTTCCAGGGAGACATCATGGGGGACTTGAATCGTCGTCGCGGGCAAATCCAAGAAATCGAAACCAAAGGCCCGATTGCAAATGTCTCGGCAATCGTTCCTCTTGCAGAAATGTTCGGCTACTCAACGGACGTTCGCACACTTTCATCCGGTCGCGCCTCCTACACCATGGAGCCAAGCAGCTTTGAGGAAGTTCCTCGCAATATTGTTGATCAACTCATCGCTGAGCGCGGGGGTGGTTATTAAGACAAAACTTTTCACTACACAGACAAATCTTCCATCATGAATCAAAAAATCCGCATTCGCCTTCGCGCCTTCGACCATCGGGCCATTGACCGGTCAACTGTCGAGATCGTTGAAACCGCTAAGCGCACTGGTGCTAAAGTAGCTGGTCCTGTTCCTCTGCCAACTCGGATTGAGAAATTCTCGGTCAACAGCTCCGTGCACGTGAACAAGAAGTCAGCTGATCAGTTTGAGGTTCGCACCCATAAGCGTCTTTTAGACATCGTTGATCCAACGGCCCGCACTGTTGATGAGCTCAAGAAGCTCAATCTCCCAGCTGGTGTTGATATTCAGATTCACATCTAATCATTCATTTAAACCTAAATTTCCCAAACGGAACCAAGACCCATGTCACTCGGTATTCTCGGTAAAAAAGTCGGTATGACTCGTGTTTTTGACGCAGAGGCAGGATGCAGTATTCCTGTCACTGTTGTCGATGTGAACGGCAATGAATTTCTTCAGGTGAAAACCGCGGAAACGGATGGATACAGTGCTATCCAAGTTGCTTTCGATGATCAAAAAGAGCGTCGTCTCAACCTTCCTGAGCGCACGCATCAAGCGAAGCAGGGTGCAACTGGCGCCAAGAAGCTTGTTCGTGAGTTTCGTTTTGAAAATGAGGCTGATCTTCCAAGCAAGGAAGATGGTCACCCAGGAGCTGCCCTCTTTGAGGCTGGTCAGTGGGTAGATGTCATTGGCACGACGAAAGGTAAGGGTTTCCAAGGTAACGTGAAGCGTCACAACCACAATGGACAACCTGATGGCCACGGGCACATGATGCACCGCCGGACAGGTGCAATCGGTGCGGGTTCAACTCCAGCTCGTGTTTGGAAAAATCAAAAGATGCCAGGACACGACGGTGTCGTTCGTCGCACGACTCAAAATTTGAAAATCGTCCAAGTTCGCCCTGAAGATGGCGTGATCCTCATTTCTGGTTCCGTTCCCGGTCACAACGGCTCTTACGTTACCGTGCGCCCGGCCATCAAGAAGGCAGCAGCAAAGTAAACCTATTTTTGATTGATAGA
>JALRJZ010000016.1:21063-22948 GCA_023261045.1 Akkermansiaceae bacterium | reverse complement strand
CTTGCTTTACGACTGATTATTTCCCGACAATCCTTGATGCTCTTGATCTTCAACTGCCAGAGGGTCGTATCTACGATGGGACAAGCCTTCTTCCATTTGTGTTGGGTGAAAAAACAAAACGTCAAAAGCCATTAGGCTTTCTCAATAAAGAGGGCAAAGAAGCCGCCTGGATGGAGCACCAATACAAGCTTATTGAGGATCGCAAGAGTGTGCAGCTTTACGACATGACGACTGATCCCGGCGAGGAAAACAACCTTGCCTTGGAAAAGCCTGAGATTACCTCTCGTTTGCAGCGGGATTTAAAGAAATGGAAAGACGGCGTGATGGCGGATTTGGCGGCCATTGATGAGTCAAAGAATTAGCGACGCTTTGGGGTTTCTTTGAAGGCCTTGCGGATTGCCCAACCTGGATTGCCCTGAGCAAAGTGTCGGTAGGCGCCAACGTCTTTTGAGGATTCACGCATCATTCCATTAAAGTCGTCTTTGGGAAGATAGGCGCGGTGAGCGGCTCCAAGACACGGTGATTTTTCTGATGGGTAAGCGGATTGTATTCCGATGAGATTATGAGTCGAAGTGATGGTGGGATGATTCGGGATTCTTGGTTCTACCGATAACGCATTGTTAGCGATGAGAATAGGACCGCTTGGTTTATCTGGTAGGTTCAACCGAATCGAGCGCTTTGAGAGAATGGTATTGTTAACGATAACAAGATTTCCAACGATCGCACTTTGATGGTTTCTCGACGCGATTCCCTCGCCTGCGGTCTCTAAAATAAGGTTGTTTCTAATCACACAGTCTGCAGCTGCTTGAATGCCGTGATCTCCGGTATTCCAGATCACATTGCGCTCGATTATGTTGGGTGTTTTGCCGTCAGCATCGTAGACGATAATACCAGGATAATTGGTGTCATGGATCACATTGTCCCGAATGACATTTCCGAAGCTACCGTCTTTGATTTCGATGCCATCTCCCTGACTTACCCTGGGTCCTTTGAGGTCGTGGATATAATTATTCTCAATGACTGAGTTAAATAGATATCCGTTGGTAGACCCGTCTGGCTTATTGTTCGAGCCTAGGTAGAAAGCTTCTCCATGGCCTCCGGTGTGGTGGATGTGGTTGTGTCGGAAGGTGAGAGATTCGTAAATCTCGCCAGGATAGTTTGCGGTAATGGCCACTCCGTCGATGTGGTGGATGTGAAGGTTTTCAAAAGTGAGGTGTTTTGCGAGATACGGCCCTTTTTTCCCAATACGAATTCCAGCAGAACCCCCGGTGATCTCGAAGTCACGGATGATGAGATGTTGGCAACCGGCTAGGTTGAGCGTGTTTTGTTTTGAGTCTGGGCGTTCGAAAATGACCTGAGCCTCGTGGGCTGCCCGAATGACGATGGGTCGCTGTGCAGACCCTCGCTGAGAGATTTCAAGGCGTCGTGGGTCTGAATAGCGCCCCTCGAGTAAGACAATCTCATCACCCGGATTGAGAGATGGCCCCGTGAGGAGTGAAAACCATTTCTTATCGGTGGGTGAGAGTGTGATTGTTTTCGCCGAAACAGATAAGAGTGAGAAAAAAAGAAGGGTGACCGGTTTCCTAAGCATCAGTTAGGCTCGTGAAGGTTTACAGTTTAGGGAGACGATTTCGGCCCGATGGGATGACGTGAGATGACGATGTCATCAATATAAAGGCGGTCTTCGGAAGAGGAAGGATCGGCTCCGCCATGGTAGACATTGATCCAGATGTTTTGAATCTTAATGTCGGGAGAGCGACGCATACGAATCTTTGTGTTTTCGAAAGCAAGTTTCCCATCGATCCAACCTCGGAGGATGCCGTCATTTCGGTCGATGGAATTCAGTTTTGCGTATTGCTCGATACAATACCAGCGGTTGTTCTCT
>JALRJZ010000016.1:0-21053 GCA_023261045.1 Akkermansiaceae bacterium | reverse complement strand
AGCCCAGTTGGTCTTTTTCCCAAAGCCAATGCTCCCCATACTTACCCTTCATGTCAGCGTGATAACAATAAAAACCAATGGGTGTTTTTCCGTTTTTCTGAGGTCCAAAAAGCCCTCGGGATGACCACCCATTTTTCCCATTACTTGGCCGTCCTCCCCAGCCTCCTTGACCATAAGTGGCTCCGATGCCCGGGAGTTTCCCTCCTCCCGTGGGATTCCAGTCAGAACCGAACCGGAGGTAGTAACGAAAGTAGATTTCCGTAGGCTCTCCTCCCTTGGTGTTTTTGAAGGGGAACTCGATACTCGCTCCATAGTGAGCGTTTTTAGGAGTCAGAATTTCGAGAGCTTTTCCTGAATGGGGCAGGTAGAGAGGGCTTTGGTCTTTTTCAACAATCTTGATCGTTTCGCGTTCGATTCCCTTGAAGCTTTTTTTCCAAGCTTCGTCCTCAAATCCAGTCTCAAAAATCAGGCCCGATTCTTGCTGAGCAAGACAGGTGGTGATCATTAGTGGTACTAGGATTAAGCGGGAAATCTGATTCATCTGAAGGGATAGGTCACAGGGATAGCCCATGGAATCGCTAACGTTTTTTAACGAGAACTCGCGCATAGCCATTCAGACTTTCGGGGATCGTAACGGTAAAAGTTCGCGTTTTGTTTTGGGAATCAAAACTCTGTTGTTGGAGCGAGCTTTCCAACGTGGACCAGGTTTCTAAATCATGACTCGTTTGGATTTCATAGCGAACATCGTCTGCCGCGAGATGGGTCGACCATGACAAAGAACCGGGGCTCAATGTTGGTGTGTTGGCCAGTGCATAGTCGATGAGAGATCCCTCCGAGTAGGGAAGTGAATCAGAGCTTCCGGGATTGCCATTGATTGTGGAGGATACCCTCCAGTTCATGGGGCTATTGATTTCCCCACCCGTAAAGATGAGGGAGTGGCCCTGGCCATCAGCCTCGACGGGCCACGGGGCAGAATCTCGATAATCTAAAAATAAAATGACTTGGTTGTTTGCATCTGAAATAGCGATGATTTCACCAGCATTATCGAGAGCAGTTTGCTCTTGGAAGGTTCCCGCGATGAGGCTGTCAAACTCATTCCCATAGAATTGTTTGAAGGCAATGAGATCGCGGACAATTAAGAGTCGGGCTCTTGGTGGAAGCGAATTGATGGAGGAATGGTTATCGAAGGAGAAGCGAATTCCTTGAGAGAAAGAGAGTCCGGTAAGACTAATTTCAAACTCACCCACATTCATCAACTCGATAAACTCCACCAAAGGCTGATCCGGCGCGTGATACATGATTTCACTGATGACGAGCTGGGAGCTGCCAATCGTAAAGGTGGCTTCATTTAAGGCGGACCATTCTCCACTCGAGCTGCGAGTCCGAGCTCTCACGAGAGTTGATTGGTTTAAGGTGATGGCTTCTGCTGGGGCGATGATCGTGGCAGTAGGATTGATCTGACCTCCAACAAGGCGCGGATCGGAACCATCGGTAGTATAGTAGATACTTTCCGAGGCCGTGAGAGGTAACTGAAATCCACGGGGCACTTGGCCACCGTGTGGCGTAAAAACTGGAGCGTCGATGCTGGGATAGAGATTGCGACCACGAAGCTGACCTAAAACAATGTTTGATCGCTGAGGAATGTAAGTTTTGAGCAGCCAATCCTGAACTGGAAGGTAATGATCATCACGGGTATAGAGATCAAAATCGCTGGAGCTCCAACGCCCTGAATTGAGATCCCGACGATGATCCCCCCATCGAGCAGACTCGGCCACAAGTGCTTGGCTCATTGCAGCAGAGCGAGTCGTCCAGGAAGCAGAAGCTTTTGCAGGGACGAGTGGCCCTCCGTTAAAGAAGTGTTTGTGCGCTCGGTCAGCGTAGCGCAGACGGTATTCAGCATTTTGCTGGAGTCTTGTTTGGAGCCCGGTGGGTCGCCGGTTTCCGTTATTTCCCGTGACATTGGTATTGAGTGCAGTGGTGAAAAAATTTGGTGGTGTCGGGAAGACGCCGCCCCCGACAGCACTGACGGCAAATTCGGTATCCCAAGGAAAGAAGAGAAACGAAGCACCTACCTCGCGGAGTCGTCCTGCTCGCCAATTATGCCCATCCCAATCTCGGTTGCCGACATAGGCATTTAGAATCATGTAATCTGCAAACGCATCGAGATCCAAATACTCTTGGATCGCATCGTAGGTTTGGGTGGTTTGGATCGAGCCATAGGCAAGATCCATCATCGCATTAAAAGCGCTGAGATTCCCGTTTGTCGCAGTTGAGGAGTTCACGGTGTCGTAGTCCGCTTGGCTGCCTCCAAAATAGTTGGCCATATGGTCAGCATCGGCCCGCTCATGAAGATCGTAGAGCCCCCAATAAAGACCATTTAAAAACAAATGAACCCAGCGACCATGAGCGCCATTCTGGCCCATACCAACATAGAGGTCAGAGGCCCATTGGTCTCTCCCATAGAGAGCATAATCACATTGATACCAGTGGCGGTGCATCCAACCGTAGTTGTATTCTGGCCGGAGTTGCAAGGTGTCGAACTCTTCGATCGCTGACTCGCCATTTGGGGTATATTTAAAGAGAGGGTAGTTGAGTTTAGGCTGCCCGTAGTCGCTGCGGAACCGAAGCGAAAGTGAATGTTTTGGAGTGTCAGTGCTTCTTGAGGATCCGCCTTGAATTCGGATCCCAGCGTTGATTTGAAAACCTTTTTCCGAGCTGTCCGGGACAATCAACTCTGCAGAAACTGGCCGCTCCCAATTCGCTCCCTCTGATCGAGGGTTTTGATAGATTCCAGTGCTTGGATGAAAAAGTGCATCAGGGTCAAAAGAAAGTGACAGGGTGGGAAGAGCTCCAAAAGCGGAGTTGAACTGATTGGCGTAGTCTGGATGGTCCACGATTTCGGGATCCATCTCATAATCCGAAGTCACCCCTCCCCAAGTGGTTGGGTAGTTGCTGGGGCGAGTTTGGCGAATAATATCGCTTACAAAAAGATAGGTTTGAGTATCGATATTTGTCGGCTCGTAGCCATTTTTAAGTGCAAGAGCGCGAAGGGTTGTCGTCTCTTTGATCTCGATGCCATCGTTATAGAGAAGACCATTGGTCGCTGATGGAGGGGTGCCATCTATGGTGTAAACGATTTGTGCTCCGGGAGTTGCGGAGGTGATTTCTAGGGTGAAAGGTGCTTCGTAGTAGCCTCGGTCATGAGAAAACTTGGTATCAGAAACAAAGCCCATCAAGGGAACAGGATCGTTGGCTTGCCCTGGGGTGGGGGAGTTGAAATACCCGATGGCCCCGATACTACTTGCACTTGTCGCTTCAAGCGCAGGAAGGATGAGAAAGTCATTTGAATTTGCGCCGGATGAGGAATAGTTCAGGCCATGTATGGCTAACACATTGCTTCCTTCCACCAATGCAGTTGCGGGAAGTGCAAATGATTCTGCAACGATGGCTTGCTCATCTGGATGCTGCGCGGTGGCTTGAGCATCAAAGGAGAGAGCAGCTTCTTCGGGAGCATTTGATGCAGCAACCCGCAGACCATTGAGATAGGCAACGAAACCGTCTTCGTATTTGAGGTGAAGCCTGAGAGAAGAAAATGCCTTGGGGTCGTCGACTTGGAAAGGAATACGGATGTAAGCACTCGCATTTGAAAACCACATTGCGTTGCTGGTATTTCCGTTGGCCCCGACTTCTTGATCATAACCATAACCAATGCCTGTTGTTGCTTGATTCCAAGAAGCATCATCAAAGTCAGGTTGCTGCCAGCTATTACCAATTTCTGAATCAGGAACAAACCACGTCGCATTCGCTTTTTCTTCAAGGAGCGTCACTGTTGCCGCAGAAGTTCCAACGCCAAAGCTATAGCCAGCAACTTGCTTGGGATAGCCAGGATCAAACGCGTGCAAGACCGATCCATCAGGACCGTTGAGCGCAAGGTATTCCCCATTGCCATTGAGTGAGAAATTCGTATGACGGTTTCCTGCACGATCGATAAAGCTGGAGTCATTCTGCCCCGAGGCGAAGACGACGAGAAATCCTCCGCCAGGGATGATGGTGTTTTCAGGAAAGGTGTATTTCTCAGGAAGCTCTGGATTGTCGGTGAGATGATAGCCCGCGAGGTCAATTGAGCTGGCGTCTGGGTTATAGATCTCAATCCAGTCAGAACTTTCGCCTTCTCCATCGAGAAGGGCTCCGTCATTGATCGCCGAGAATTCCGTAATCAATGGAACCCCCATTAAAGGCATCCAAGAAGTTGCCGCAGTGATAAAGACCTGGAAGTATTTTGACATCGTAAAAGGGACAGTTTTGGCGGCCCTTACTCAAAAGGAAGGGTATCGACTAAAGGATGGGGCGATGCCTCAGGGTTGGTCGCGAACCACTCGGACGAAGAATTCGGGGCGGTTGGGAGGAATGTTGAGCGTTTGCGTGGTTTGCTCACTGGTAGCGCTAAAAGGGCCAGCCAGCTCAAACCACTCGTCGGATTTCAGGCTCGTAGAGAATTCTACAAGATAGCTTTGCCCACTGATTGAATTCCAAGTCAGTGTCAGCTCGTCATTGGAGTCGTCGAAGAGGACATCCGTAATCATGAGTCCAGACGGCCCAGAAGTAACGCTTGCAACACGATCAAAAGCACTTTGAATCGCTCCCTCATCGAGGACCTGATCGTAGATGTTGAGGATTGCGATTTCTCCCGCAAATCCTGTGAGGCCCTCGGGTGATGTTCCGGCGGCTTCGGTCCGTCCTCCCAAGTTGATTTCTGCAGCGGCTACGGCACCCGATGCCCAAGTAAACAGGCCGGCTCCATTTCCTCCGAGCGTCACGGCGGCGCTTTCGCTCGAAGTGAAAACATTCCCATAGGTGTCTCGAAGCGACACTGTGACGCTGTCATTGTCAGCGTCATTGGTCAGAACAAGTTGTAAGAAATCATCGAGATTTAGCCCTGCGAGTGGGAGGGTGAGATCAAGGTTGCGAACATCCCCTTCACTTCCAAGAACACGGAGATGAGTGTCTGTGATCAGGGCTGAGAGTCCATTTTGTCCTCCACCTGTTTCGTAAAGGACTTCGTGGTTTGCCGTGAGTTCACCTGGCCGAAACCAGATTTCTGCGGAAAATTGAGGATACTGGAATGCACCCGCTGAGGCGCCATTAGATCCCCCACCGGTGGTGTAGGAAGCTGAAATGTTGGTTTGCGGGCTGGGAGTTGCCAATGGGTTTGCTAGGACACCACCTGTGAGAGTCCAGCTGCGATTTCCAATGAGGTCTGCCCAGAGGATTTCGGTGTTTCCGATGCTTGAGGCAACGTGGCGATGGACTGGAATTGGGCCGCTCAGGAGGGTGACTTCGACTTCAGCACTTGTTGAACCAAATCCATTTGTTGCTGTCAGGGTGTAGGTGGTGGTCTGATCGGGTGTGACCGAAATCGTTGTTTGGCCTAAAACATCGATGTCACCAGGGTTGAGAGTTAGAGATTCTGCTCCAGCCACGCTCCATGTCAGGTCAACGGGTGAACCCGCCTCTATGAGAGCGGACGAAGAATTGAAGAGTGAGATTTCGGGAGCAGCTCCAGAAACAATCTTGATGGTCCAAACATTAGCGGCTTCCCCTTTGGCCCCGCGCAGCGTGTAGGTGGTCGTCTCTGTCGGCGCGACTGAAAGAGAGCCTGTTGCTCCATTCGTGAGCGGCAGGAGGTCGGTGGTGTTGCCGTTTCCATCGTCAAGAACGAGAGATTCCAGAGAGGAATCTACGGTCCAAGAGAGTGTGGCCGGGTTGCTCGGAGAGACGCTATTGCGGTCAGTACTCAAAGCACTAATGAGTTCCACACCTGAGGGGCCAAAACGATAGACATCAAGCAGCTGAGAGTCGGAAAGAACACCATTTCCGTCGGAATTATCGAAGAAGGCAAACTCATCGATCAGGCCGTCAAAGTTGTTTGCATTGCCAGCAGTTTCCAGCTCAACGGCCACTAAACTATTGCCAGCATGTGGTGAATTCATGATGCCCGTGTTCAGTGTTGCGATTCCCGAAGTGGCGGCGGTGATCGCCGCCTCATCAATCGGGTCACCACTCATCTCGATCACGGTGAGCTGAAAAGGGTCTGTTCCATCACGAGTGGTGTCATATCGGAAGGCAAAGAAATACCACGTTCCATCGGTTTTGAGCGTCGTTGGATGTGTAAACTGAGAGTTTGCTCCACTGGCAGAGCGAACAAGAACTCTGACTTGGCTTCCAGTGCCTGCCATATCAATGCGCATACCATGGAGGTCATTACTATTACCTACAAGAGTTTCAAAAAAACGATCAAAGGCGTTCAAGAATTGGGGCTGGAAGAAAAAAGAAATCGTAAATTGATCGGTTGGCTGCACGGCAGCAGCATTGCCTAAGTTGAGCCCACCGCCTGCAGCAGCTTCCCGGACAAAATCATACGCGAGTCCGAGGTTGGGTCTCGCCGAGCTTGCCCCACGAGCCACGTATGAGAAAGCTGGATCAGCATCGTAACCAATGAGAGTGGCGTCATTGCCTGCAATATTCTCTGTGACAACCGGGTCTGTTGAGGGTGGCTCATCAAGGGGATACCACGCGACTAATTTGGCACTCAGGCTACAATGAAAGAAAGTCGCTCCAAGAAAGAGAAATGAGGTGAGGTGATTCCGGGTAAGCTTCATGATTCTAGGTGATTGATTGGGCGATGAATGGATGTTGAGAGGCGGGCAACAGCAGCACTCTGGCAATTCAACTCATTACTACCTAAACTAATTGATTCTAACAGCCCAAAACAGAGTTTTTAGAGGTGAAAGCCCTCGATGAGCTCTCACGGTTTCTTGAGCTTTTGCCAATCTTCGATGGTGCCTTTGGAGGCTTGGTTTTCCATCATGATTTTCCATTTTTCATCCTTTTTGACGAGGAGTGCAATCAGATGGATGTAGTCGACTGATGTGACGCCCTGCTGGTTGGTCTCAGTGTAGCGAAACATACCGGTCTCGTGTGCGGTTTTGTCATCACCCCAGCGGCGAGAGAAGCGGAATTCGACGGAAGCTTTGAGAGTCCCATTTTTTGTCTTTGTGAAATTTTCTTCCCATTTTGTGAGAGCTTCAGAGAGGAGATAAGATGTTTTCTTGCTGCCAGCGATGAGAATGCCATCGGGATGGCAGGTGGCCTTATAGCTTTCAAAATCTCCTTCGTTGACCGCCCTGGAAACTTCCTCCCAATAAGTATTGAGTTCTATGAGGCGTTTCCCCTCATCGGCAGAGAGATTGAGTGAGAGGCACCCGACAAGGGAGTAGAAAATCATTCTAAACATCCCAACTCATCTAAGAAAAAAGAGGGTTCTTGAGGAGATCTATTCTCATAGAATCACTCAATGGAGCCACGAGGGTTGGATGGAGACGGGCGAGCATCGATTGAGCCCCCTCATCCGCTGCGATTTTTTAGACGAGCCCGGTCATTGTGGAAGTCGAACTCGCAAATCTCTCTGCTTCCATCCCGAGGTTTTGAAGCATGGAGAGGTAGAGATTTGGAAGGGGGTAGTTATTGGTCTGATCAAAGGCAAGGTGCTGGCCGTGTCGATACCCGCCTCCTCCGAATAACACCGGCATATTGCGATTATCATGAGACGAGGCGTTTCCCAGATTGGAGGTCAAGATGACCATGGTGTCGTCTAGGATTTGAGCCTGATCAAGCTGACGAAGAAAGTCGGCCCATCGGTCGATCACCGCTTGTTCAACAATTGCAAGTTGCTTGAGCTTTTCTTCGCTACGCCCGTGGTGAGAGAGGGTGTGGTAAGATTCATCAACACCCTCGAGAGCTCGGACGGTATTGTGGGTGCAGTGAAGGGTGGCAAAACGAGTGGAGTCGGTCTTGAGCGCGAGACCAACAAGGTCGAGGAACATTCGGTTAAGATCAGGCGCACTATTGAGGTTTGGAAGTGGAGGGTATTTGTGCCCTTTGGGTTTGGGCTGATGAATCCAATTCTCATTGGCCTCAAGGCGGGTTTCAAGATCTCGGACTGAGGTTAACCACTCGTCGAGTTTTTCTTGATCACCTCGGCCAACCTTGCGCTCCAGAGCTCTCGCTTCTGAGCGGACAATATCGATAATCGAATGCCCCCCTTTGGCCATGACAGTCTTGCGCCTGCGGGCTTCTGGAGAGTCATCTACAAAAAGAGAATCAAAGAGTACCCGTGGATTGCGGATCGCTGGGATCATCGAACCGTTTTCGGTGTAAGAGGGAGAGCTATTCCCACTCGTGTTGAGGACCAAAGATGGAAAACGAGTTTGATGGCCGTAGTGTTTGGCCATGAGTTGATCCAATGAAATGGTGTTTTTAGAGCCCATTCCCTTGACCACTGGCGTCGCCGTAAAAATCGATCCTTCAGCGACATGCCCACCTTTGACACCCGGGTGTGAGGTGCCTGAGATCACGGTAAACTTATCGCGAATGTCTTGTAAGGATCTGAGATAAGGTGAGGGGGTGTAGCTTGTTCCGGAATCTTTTGGAACAAGATTTGGATTGTGCAGCCCAAGCGAGAGAGAGACCCCAACAAAGCGTTTGGGCTGCTTGGGTGGTTGGGCTGCGAAGGCAGGCGACATGGCATCGAGGAGCGGAAGCCCAAGAGCGATCCCAGCGTGTTTGAGAACGGTCCGGCGGGGGAGAGCTTTTTGGGTGGCAATATGCATCGGGACTCGGTTCGTTATTTTTTGAGAAAGATGTCACTGACTAGCGCAGCGTGGATGAGACTCCTCATCCCATAGTTTTTCTTCGAGGATTCTTCGAGGATTTTTTCGAGATGAGCTCGATCACTAAAGTGAAGTTCACCGCCTGTGCCAAACTTAAGAATTTGGCTCGCGAAAGCTTTCGCGAGCAGTCTGGGACGCTTTGCATAGATTTCGCGCCATTGTTGGATACCGCCAAACTTTTGGCCGTCTGGGGTGATGCCTGATGGATCGACTTTCGCGGATTGATTTCGTTTTCCGTATCTGGTTCGGAATTGTCCGATGGGATCAAACGATTCGAGGGCAAAACCGGAGGGGTCAATTCGGCGGTGACAGGAAGCGCAAGAAGATGAGGTTGAATGTTTCGCGAGTTGGTCTCTGATCGAGATTGCCCCCCGAATATCGGGCTCAATGGCAGGAATTCCGGGAGGTGGCGGGGGGATTTCGATCCCGAGGATGCGCTCATTGATCCAGACCCCTCGGATGATTGGAGAGGTCACCGAGCCGTCTGCGGTGACCTTGTGAATGGCGCCTTGCATCACAAGCCCTGAGCGTCGATTTGGTTCAATGGAGATTTTTTGGATCCCCCCACCCGGTTTGACCGGTAGGTCTTTGAGCCAGTAGTGGCTCTGTAAGCGTGCATTTAAAAAAGTAAAATCAGAGCGAATGAGATTTGTTACGGTAAGGTCTTGAGCAATGAGTTCATCAACAAACCTTCTGGTTTGTGCGAGCATCGATTGTTCAAGCGGGATGTCGTAATTTGAGAATCTTCGAGGATCAGGTTGAGTGAAGTTGATGCGGTTCAGGTCGAGCCATTGATTGGTAAAAGAATCTAAAAACCGCGCAGATTTAGGATCACATAGAAGGCGTTCAATTTGCTCATGGTAGACTTTTGGATGACGAAGTGCGCCTTGATCAGCAAGTTTGCGTAGAACCTGATCTGGCACCGAGCGCCACAGGAGGAAACTGAGCCGCGCAGCAATCTCATGATCATCGAGCTTCCCAGGTTTTTCGATAAACATGAGAAAGTTGGGGGAACAAAGAATGGCATGATAGGCTACTTGGAGTGCCGTCGGGAAAGACTCTTCCTCGCGAAGGGACTCCAAAGCTAAGTGTTGATAGGGGGCCACTTCTTTTGCGGTGACTGGCCTACGAAAAGCTTTGGATGCAAAAAGCGCGATTAAACGTTTGATTTCGACCTCTGGATTGCTCCCCCCGGTCGCAATTTCACCTGACTCGAGACCAGGGAATAATTGATTGCGCACCGCCCAGCGCTTCCCATTCGGGTAAATGCGTTCGACGTTTATCCCATGGAAGGCAATTCCGGGAACACCTTGCTTTGCCAGGTCAACATCCGGACGAAACCGAACGTCGCCTCCATTTGCTGGACCACGATGTTTTTTGCCATCATCGACAGTGAGGAGCAGGAGATGTCCGCCTTTCATCCAAACGTCGAAGCTCATGGTTCGTGGTTGTGCTGTTGCTTCAATGATTCCAGCAGTGAAGAGCAAGGGTTCAAAAGAATCACCTGATCCAGTTTGCAGAGTGCCCCAAAGAACATTGTCATTTCCCGGATTGATGGCGTGGACGTCTTTGACCGTGATGCGATACCATCCATCTTCAGGGACGACAGTCTGGCGCATCCGGCCATAGAATTGAATACCAAGAGACCACGAGATGGCCTTTTGGTCGCGAAATTCTGGCCCGCGGTAGTTTCCCCTCGTGCGCCCCGTGAGTTCTTTTGGCTGATAAAAGCGTGAATAGTTTGATTCCTCTTTAAGGGCTCGGGCGAAGGCATGATCCAAGGCTTGAGTCGCCGCATTGAGAAAGTTATCGAGATGAAAGTGCGAGATTTGTTGATCTTGCGCATTTGTTTCAAATTCGCCTTGAGATTCCGCGGTAAGAAAGTCTTTGAGGGGCAGATCAATGTTCAAGAGGTCGTGGATGGCGTATTCGTACTCTTCAGTCGTGAGGCGGCGTCCATTAACTCGCCCATGGCTTTCGAGATCTTGTTGGTCAGCATGGTGGAGAGGAGTGCCTAATTGCTTTAGAAACCCGTGGAGCAATTCTTGCTCTGGACGTTTCTTTTTTTGAGGTGGCATTTCACCTTCTTCGACTCTTAGGAAAACTTTCTCCCAGACTGCTCGGTTCGTTTTCTTTGATGGTTCAAAATCTAAATCGACGAGATTGAGATCTCCTTCGGCATCAAAATCATCATGGCACTCGTAACAATGAGTTTCCAAAAAAGGATGAAGATCTTCCTTGAGGCCAGCAGATGCCCATGCAGCAAACTGAAGAAAAAAAAGTGAAATGGTGAGCCTCATGGTCGCACTCAATTACGAGCAGAGAGCTCGAAAGCTAACAAGAATGTGTAGGGTCGCTACTGTTTTTAAGAAGATATTTTTAGTCGTCAAAAGTAGAGTTTCTCGGCAGGCTCGCCGCATGAAGATCCTCGTTTATACCCTTCTGATGATTCTTCCTGCTTTCGGAGAGCATCATACGGATGGTCACCTCCCAGCAGGTCTCCCGGCCAAACTCCAGCCAGCGGCACTTGAGCAGGCGGGTTTTACTTCGCTCTTTAATGGGAAAGACCTGAGTGGTTGGAACAAGGTCGGAGGCACAGGAGAATTTGAGGTCAAAGATGGTGAAATCCGGGGGTTTGGAAAACAGATTAAAGGAAACACTTTTTTGAGAACTGATGAGGAATTTGGAGACTTTATTTATGCCTTCCAATTCAAGTTCATCGACAAAAATGGGAATTCTGGATGCATGTTTCGAGGCCTTCAAAAGGGTGGAGTGCCAGAGGGGCGAGTCACAGGATATCAATGTGAGCACGACAATTTCAAAAGTGGGAAGCGAGCTTATACAGCCGGGATTTATGATGAAGCTCGCCGCGGATGGCTCTTCCCTCACGCAAAAGCGCCCAAACAAGAACAGCAAAAATTCACTGATCAAGGGAATCGGATTTTTAAGTGGGATGACTGGAATACCATCGTGATTCGATGCAAAGGCAATCACTTAGAAACCTGGCTCAATGGGGAAAAGCGAGCTGACTATACCGATACCGATCAACAGCACACGACACTTAAAGGGTTTTTTGCTCTCCAGGTTCATGGAGGAGCTTCGGGTGATATTCGGTGGAAAAACCTCTACTACAAGGCTTTGTAGATTCGTTGGAGTCGAAAACCTGTTTTCAAGGACACTGCGATTTTTTCGCAGTGTTTTTTATGAGCCAATCGCAGGAAAGGAGATTCTCAACAGAGTCGTGATTGTTGGTTCACCTGCAGAGACTTCCATATCGGTTGCTTAGTCTCGTTGAGGTCTAACTCATGGACGCTGAGCAGTCTCGAGCATCTACTCAGAGATAACGCCTTGTGCTTTCTATTACATGTTGTGCGAGTGGGATCACCACTGACGAGTTCATAAAGTCGAGAAGTTTTGCTAGCCAGAGAAGAATCTGAATCAGATGCTCTAGGAGTCATGGTCTTGAAAAGTTTCGTGTTATTATTCCCATGGTTGTTGCTGGCCAGTGAGCCACTGCTCAAAGAGTCAGAATTCATTTATAATCAAGGGTCGTATCCTTCGGTCCATGCAAGTACGATTGCTGAAACATCCACTGGCCTTGTTGCGGCTTGGTTTGGCGGCACTGCTGAGAAGAACAAAGATGTAGGGATTTGGTGTTCACGTCGCGTTGGTAAAAAATGGACGGAGAGTCGTGAGGTTGCCAATGGAGTTCAAAAGGATGGGACACGCTACCCCACTTGGAATCCTGTTCTTTTTCAGCCTAAGAAAGGACCGTTACTCTTATTTTATAAAGTAGGTCCTAGCCCCCGTGAGTGGTGGGGAGAATTAAAAACTTCGATCGATGGAGGTGAAAACTGGTCGAAAGCTCGGCGGCTCCCTCAAGGAATCTACGGGCCCATTAAGAATAAACCCTTCGAGCTTTCGAATGGAGACTTGCTTTGCCCGACGAGCTTTGAAAGCAATGAGCAGCACGGCAAATGGTCGATTTATTTTGAGAAAACGAGTGATTACGGGCAAACATGGACACGAACACCTCTCCTCCACGATGGTCTCCAAATTTCGGCAATTCAGCCGAGTCTTTTGAAGATGAAGGATGGCTCCTTACGAGCGATTGGAAGAACACGACAAGGGAAGGTTTTTAAAATTGATTCAACAAATGATGGTGAGACTTGGGGACCGATTTCACTCCTAGAATTACCAAACCCAAATGCGGGAACAGATGCGCTGACCTTAACAAATGGTTACCACCTTATTGTTTATAATCATTCCTCACGAGGGCGAAGCCCCTTAAATGTAGCCATCAGTGAGGATGGGGAGCACTGGGAAAAACTATTAGAATTAGAAAACGAACCTGGCAAAGAGTTTAGCTATCCTGCCGTGATCCAAGCCAGTGACGGGCGGATTCACATTACCTACACTTGGCAGAGAACAAAGATTAAGCATATCGTCTTAGATCTAGGACTCTAATCCTTGCTAAGGAGTCTCGAATTCCTCTGGTAAAAGTGTTTTTGAGCGCAATGGCATAGGCGCATGCACATTGCGCAGGCGTTAGGGCATGATAAGCAGTTCAAACCCAAAAAGATTTGCGGCGGTCTTTGAATTGGCAGTTTGAAGAACGCCAATGACAGTTCCGGAAAGTGGGCTAAAAATAGGTGAGCCACTCATCCCCCCAGCAGAAACATGCTGAGTGGATTTGATCATGTGACAGTGGTTTTTTTTGTTGGGAAGCTGAGCAATCTTGGCATGGATTTTTTGTCCTCGATTCAAAATAACCACCGGATCGCCGATTTCAACCGAAGGGTGAGGGCGATAGGGTAAAGCCTGCTCTGAGCCAATCGTCTCGGAAGTAAAAGTGACGACTCGAAGGTCGGCCTGCTGATGGATGGTCTTTTTGATCAGAGCAAAATCACTCGAACCATTGCGAATCAGTTTTGTGTTTGGTGAGTTGCCGCCCTGATGAATGGAGCAAGCAATGTAGAGTTTTCCGCGGTGGTCAAAATGAAAGAATGATCCTTTAAGGTTTTCGCGATGCAGAGTTTGATAAGTAGGGATCTCGGCTAGTGGTTGTTTTGGCTCGGAACAAGATGCCAAAATCAGAAGAGCAACCGCGAGGAGAGATTTCATTGGCGCGCGAAACAGGGCTGATTCATTACTGTAGATATCTTTGAGTGAGGCAGACGGCCATTGCTTGTCTTTTTTAAACCTTCAAGGCTTGGATTTCGCCTGAGCTATCGGCAAAGCGCTTCATCTTGTGACCCATCATGCGGGCCTGAGTGAGCCAGAGGTTGGCCAGGGGGGTTCCTTCGGGCATGTTAATATGTTGTCCGCGGATGGTGGACTTGCCGCCACCGGCCACGATGATGGGTAGGTCGTTGTATTGGTGGGTCGAACCATCACCGAGACCTGAGCCATAAGTAAAGAGAGTGTTGTCGAGTAGCGTTGAGCCATCTGCTTCGCGGATGGCTTTCATCCTCTGGATGAGGTAAACGTATTGCTCCATGTGGAAGCGGTCGACTTTGAGGAGATCGTCGATCATCTTGGTCTGATTGTGGGACATGCCGTGATGGCTCCGCGGTTTGTCGAAGAGGCCTTCAAATTTGTAGGGAGTATCCCAGCGTTCTGGACCCACCATGAAAGTGGCGACGTTGGTTAGGCCGGTTTGGAGGGCGGCCACCATGAGATCGCCCATTAGGCGAATGTATTCGCCCCGGGGAAGGTAGGCTTCGGGTGGTTCTTCAAGAGAGACCTTGGAGAGTTCCCCTTTCATCTTTTCGAGACGGTCCATCTGGGATTCGATGGTGCGGATCGAGTCGAAGTATTCCTCGAATTTTTGGCCGTCGTTGTATCCGAGGTGGCGTTTCAGGGAGTGAGCGTCTTCAAGCACTAAGTCAGTGATGTCGCGAAACTTTTCGGTCTCCTGAGTCGAGAAGAGGCGGCGGTACATCTTGCGCGGATCACGAATGGAGGGAGCAAGGTGTCCAGTGCCATACCAAGAGATGTTGTCAAAGTAGATTGACTCTTTGTTGTCCTTGTGTGAGTTGCAGCTGAACTCGAGAGTGGCGAATGGAGTCGTTTGCCCGACCACGTCGGCGACCAAGTGGTCGAGGGTACGGTCGAGCGGCCAAGCGGTGCCTTTAATGGTGTAAGGTGGTGCCGAGCTGAGATAGCAGGAGGCGCATTGGGCGTGGACGTCAGTTCCCTGTTGGAAGGTTCGGTCCATGCCTGTGATGAGATTGACTTCCTTTTTCAAGTCGCCCAGTGGCTCCAAGGTGGGGGTGAGATGGTCGAGTGGTTTGACCCAGTAGTTGGGGTCCTGCTTGTCAAGCGAGCTACGGAGTTGGCCAAGATTTCCCTTGGGGATCGTGCCTTTCTGTTCTCCGGGGAAGAAACCTCGCCGGACCACACCAATGGGAACATAGAAGTGAGCCATCCGTTTCGCGACTTGAGTGGATGCAGAGGGAGCGGCAATGCTCTCAAGCCAAGGAAGGGCGAGGGTTGAACCGCCAAGTCCGCGGAGGAAAGTTCGTCGTGATAGAGGTTTCATGATGCTTAGTCGACCTCGGTGGTCTTTTTGGAAGGGTTGTTTTTGCTCAGGAAAGGTTCGCTGGTTACGATGGCATGGAGCAGTGGTTGCATCTTGAAGCCGCCTGATTCGGCCTTCTTGATAATGTTATCGAGAGCCACATGATCGGCGGGTCCGAGTTCGCGAGCCATTGAGAAGGAGAGGAGGTGCCCAGCGAAGCCGCGAGCGAAACGTTTCTTTTCGGCAAGGATGGCGTCCTTGAATTCAATCACGCTGGAAAAATCATGCTTACGGAAAAGAGTGCCCGACATGTCGACGTCACGACCGTTTTCATATTTGGTTCGCCACTGACCGACTGCATTGAAGTTTTCAAGAGCGAATCCGAGAGGATCGATCTTTTCGTGGCAGCCTCGACAATCGGATCGTTCTCGGTGCATCGAAAGACGTTCGCGAAGGGTCAGGTGCTCTTCGCCCTCTTGGGGTTTTTCGCCGAGAGTCGGCACATCGGCGGGTGGAGGTTCGGGCGGATTGTTGAAGATCACGCCAGCGAGCCAGGCGCCTCGAGTGATAGGTTGGGTGCGCTCGGGACCGGATGTCATCGTCATGACCGCGGCATTGGTGATGACGCCTCCCGTGCGCCGGTCGGTGACGGGAACGCGATGAAAATCCATCACCCCTACTTGCCCCCTGCGCTTCTTTCCGGGAGATCCAAGAGCGCCGTAGGCCTCCTCGAGGTGACCGGAGCGATAAGTGAAATTGGAATCGATAAGCTGGAAAATCGAGTGATTTTCGATAAGCACAGTTTCGAAGATGAGGAGCGGTTCCATCATCATATGCATACTGTTGCGA
This sequence comes from Akkermansiaceae bacterium, assembly GCA_023261045.1. GTDB lineage: Bacteria > Verrucomicrobiota > Verrucomicrobiia > Verrucomicrobiales > Akkermansiaceae > SW10. The sequence continues at coordinate 4,952 of JALRJZ010000016.1, read as the reverse complement.
TAGGCAGAGAAGTAGAATTTAGGGAACTTGTGGGGATCCGGAACGGACGAAATCAAACGGTCAAGCTGGAGCCACTGGACTGGGAAGCTGTCGCAAAAACGTTTGATTTTGCGATCCTTCAGCATGCGGTTGACCTGTGCAGCGAGTATATTTTCCTTGAGAAGTTCTCCTGATCTCGCGAGGTCGAGAAGTGGCTCATCGGGAATGCTGCTCCAGAGGAAGAAGGAAAGTCGCGAGGCCAGTTCAAATCCATCAAGTCGAGCCAGATTCTTCTCTGGTCCGACTTGATCGTAGAGATAGAGGAATCTTGGTGAAGCTAGGACGGCGGCTGAGACTGACTTCATGGCTTTAGTGAAGTCGCCGCCATTTTCTAGTTGTTGTATCACGTATCTTGTGTAGCGGTCGAGGACGTCCTTCTCGACCGGACGACGAAAAGCTTTGGTGAGGAAAGGTGTGAGACGATCGCGGACTAGAGCCTTCTGATCTACGGCTTTGTGATCTGGGACGAAGAAGGATTTCCACACCCCCACGTTGTTCGGGCCGAAGTCCTTGCTGTTGACGATGGACTCGCCGAGTTTAAGGAAGGACTCCATCAGCAGGGGAGACAGGGAAAGGTGGTCGGCCTGGTTGTCGAATCCGTGTTCGGCGCGGAGGTCTTGAGGGAAGGCGGCTACGCCGGCGAGGCGGCGTTCGATCAATTGGGATTTTCCGAGTGGGCGGTTACCCACAGCAAGACGCTCGCCCATCTTGCCGGAGGCTGGTTGGAAGTAGCCATTGTGATCGCGAACGATTCGTTCGGGAAGTGTGAACACGAGGCATTTGATGTCGAAGAGATCAGTGACCGCATTGTGGTATTGGAAGCGGTTGAGTCGCCGAATGGGCGTGGGCGGGTAGGCGTTGTTGCTGGCAACCGACGCACGCAGAAGCTCTTCGAGATCAGCCAAGAGCTGAGTGCGCGCCTGTGGTGAAAGTTGAGGTTCATCCTCGGGAGGCATTTCCTCAAAGTCGATGGCATCGACGATTTTTCCGATGAGTTTTGGGTTGGTCTCTAGCTGATCGAGGGACTTGATTTCCAGCAGGTTGATCTTGCCTTTCACCTTGTCATTCTTGCCGTGGCATTCGATGCAATGGGACTCAAAGACTTTCAGGATATCGCCCCGAAGACCTGCCGTCAGGGCGAGACAAAGCAAAACTGACAAACGGCTGCAAACCACTAGTGCAATAGTTACGGACCTATTTCGATTGCCCTTACATGCTTTTATTCTCCTTGCCGGTTCAGAGACGGGAGCTACAGGCTACCTGAATTAAGGTTTTTGGGAAACTTCAATCGGGAAGCTTCTGGCCGGTCGGTTGGTTCATTTTTGTTTTAAGTAATTTAGGTGGGAATGGAACTCGCCTTTCTTGGCATTAACTTCAACCCAGCTAGCTTTGGCGACTAGGGCGGGGTCAAATTCCCATCCAAGGTGACTGTCGACTAGAAGAACGACGCTATTCAAAATAAGGCAAACCTCGACGTGATCCTTGGATTCGTTGAGAGCCTCGGTAAGGACCGGCATGGGATCGACAGTGCCGGTGAGACCGAGGAATTCGGCAGCGCGGACACGCACGAGGCGGTCGGGATCTGATGCGGCGAGGGCTTTGGCCCTGTCATAGAATTCGGCTGCCTTCTTGCCGAAGGCCGAACAATTGATGAGACCCCAGTATCGCTCAACGGCGACTTTGGATTCGAGAGCCTTGGTGATATCTGGTTTTGCTTGTTCGAATGGAAGGAGTTGAAGGTCGGCGAGGTCAATAAGTTTGTTGATTTGTGCTTTGTGTTTTCTAGCGAAGGCAGTGCCGTCTCCTTGGCTTTCGGAGAGGAAGCGAGGTTCGGGATAAAAGCTGGTATCGGGTAGGGCCTTGAGCCGTTGCTGAAGTTCCTGGCGCAGGGCGGCAAGGGTTTCGGCGCAGGCGGGATCGTTGGCAAGGTTCGTCGTTTCGTGGGGATCTTTTTCCAGATCGAAAAGCATTTCAGCAGGCCGTGGTTTGAAGAATGCGGTTTGTTTTTCGTTGAGCTTTCCAGCAAGTGCGAGATCACGCCATTCGCGAAAGGCGGGTTGCTTGTATCGATATTCGTTATTGAGGCCGTCGAAGTTGAACGGTTGATAGCTTCGCCAATAGGTGTATTTCCCTTTCCGTAAAAATCGGACTTGGTCGTATTTTTCATCAAAGCGATCAGCATATCCAAAAGCCGTATCTCGAGAGTTGAGCTCGTCGATGTTGACTCCTTTTCCAAGAAAGGGAGACCCATCAATTTGGTTCGGAACCTCAATGCCGGCGAGGCGAAGAACGGTGGCAGAGAGGTCAACGAATTCCACCATGCCATCAATTCGAGTGCCCAACTTTGCAGGAGCAAGATGTTTCCAGTTTTCTGGGACATACACGACCATGGCAACTTGGAGGCCGTCATTGTGTCCGTAGCCCTTACTTCCGGGCAGGACACCTCCATGATCACCATAGTGAAAAATGAAGGTATCTTCGAGCAAACCATCTTCCTCGAGTCGCTTGACGAAGCTTCCTATCTCCTGATCAACAAGGGTGTGCCGGGTGAGGTATTCCGCATACTTCTGTCTCATTAGAGCTGTGTCTTGATGGTAAGGAAACAGACTCACGGAATCGGGAGAAACAGCAAGTTGAACTCCATTTGGCAAACCGCCAAAAAGTTGTCCCTCGTGCGTGATTGTCCAGTTTTGGACATGGAAGAACGGTTGTCCTTTTTTGCGTTTGGAATAGGAGGCTTTTCGAGAGGATTCATCCCAGACGCCTTTGGCAAATTCAGGGAGGAAGTTGTAGTCAGTCTTACTATTATTCGTGGTGTAGTAACCGGCCTCACGGAGATAAGCGGGAAACATTTTGAGTCCTGGAGGCATCGTAACCGGAGATGCTTTTCGATGATACTGAGCCCCTAAAGCTGGGGCGTATCGACCAGAGATAATGGTGCTTCGCGCGACAGAACAGACCGGCCCGCAGGAGTATGCGTTGTTAAAGACCAGCCCGTGTTGTGCGAGTCGTTCGACATTGGGCATCGGCGCCCCTCCCTCTGGATTATAAAGTCGATACCAAGTTGAAGAATTATCTTCGGTCGTGAGCCATACGATATTGGGCCGATCTTGTTTCGCCAACACGCAAAGACTGCCCAAAAAGAACAAAAGCAAAGACTTCATGGTTCATATTTAATAACAATGAGATGAGGCCAAGGTCGAGAAAAGGAATGCGTTCTACCGATCCGAAGATCGGAAGTTGACCGATTCACGTTCTAGAAGGTAGCGTCTTGAAGATGAAAACTGTTTCAACTTTGACGAGTCGATTTTTGGTTTCACCAGCTTCGGTGGGTGCTTTTTTGATGACGACAGCGGCTTGGGGTCATGAGGACCTTAGCCAGCCAGAGATTAAAAAAGAAGTGAAGGTCGACGGGCAGGGGCGGAAAGCGAATTATATGTATATCGATGGAATCAAAGTCCACGAGACAGATACAAGTAAGCAACCCCTTCCCCCTGTAATCACTCCGGGCTCTGAGGTGGGGGCTGCTCCTTCTGATGCCGTGGTGTTATTTGATGGCAGTGAAAAAGCATTCAAAGCCAACTGGACGGATACGAAAGGTGGTCCCAGCAAGTGGAAGGTCGTCAATGGGGCTCTCGAATCAGTCCGTGGGGGCGGTTATATTCAGTCCAAACAGGAATTTGGATCCTGCCAATTGCACATCGAGTGGGCTTCGCCAAGCGAAGTCAAAGGAAACGGCCAAGGCCGAGGCAACAGTGGGGTCTTTTTAATGGGGCAATATGAAATTCAAGTGCTCGATAGCTATGAAAACCAAACCTATGCTGATGGGCAAGCAGGCGCGCTCTACGGACGTTCAAAACCTTTAGTAAATGCCTGCCGTAAGCCTGGAGAATGGCAAAGCTATGACATTATTTTTCATCGTCCGCACTTTGATGATTCTGGGAAGGTGATCAAGCGAGCAACCTTCACCGTTCTTCATAATGGAGTTTTAATTCAAGATCATACGGTGTTGAGTGGCGGGACCGGCTGGGATGGTCCTCATTCGATCTCGGAATACAAAGCGCATGGCAACAAGGGGCCGATTGCGATGCAAGATCACGGCAACCCAGTACGATTCCGCAATGTCTGGGTTCGCCCTCTCAAGGACTGAGAAAGCCTCTTTAGAGAAAACTCGCCCGGTGAGATCATTCTCCCCGGGCTTTTTTTGGCCATTTTCTTCGCTTGTCGCTGAGCAAAAATCAGTCGATATTACCTGAACGCTCAACCCCCATAGCTCTTAATGAAAAGCGTCCCCTTATTGTTACAGTTTTGTTGCACCTTCAATCTTGCGTTGATTTCAGCCCAAGCCTTGCCCGTGATCACTGAATTCCAAGCGGCGAATTCTTCGACTGTGAGCGATGAGGATGGAGATTTTAGCGATTGGATTGAAATTTTTAATCCAGATGAAACCGGGTTTGATCTCAGTGGCTGTTTTTTGACCGACGATCCGGCACTCCCAACAAAGTGGAGGATTCCAGATGGTTCGTTTCTTCAGGCCTCTTCTTTTCTGGTGGTATTTGCCTCAGATAAAGATCGAGCAGTCGCTGGTTCGCAACTTCACACGAATTTCAAACTGTCGTCCGCAGGGGAATACTTGGGATTGATCAACTCTGATGGCGTGAGCGTTCTCTCCGAGTATGTTGCTTATCCACCTCAGTTTCAAGATGCCTCCTTCGGGCTTCAACAGTTGGGTAATACCTCGGAGGAGACGCTCATTGAAGCCGGAGATGTCTGTGCGGTCTTAGTGCCCTCCAATGGAGATCTCGGAACAAGTTGGACACTCAACAGTTTTGACGACGCCTCGTGGATTGCGGGCACGACTGGTGTGGGCTACGAGCGATCCAGCGGCTACGATAGCTATTTCAATATCGATG
>JALRJZ010000169.1 GCA_023261045.1 Akkermansiaceae bacterium | reverse complement strand
AGGGCGGTATACTTGATCACAGTGAGCAAAGATTTCATCGGCGAGATATTCGTCGCTGGAAGAGCGCGATAATGGCGGGCAGATAGTCAGTGGCTGTATCAAGCGGGACATAATCGACTCCAGCGCGACGACAGCTTTTGACGACTTTTTCCATTTGGGTCGAGGTTCGCTCAGCGAGGGCGTGAGCTTCTTTGCTGGTGAGGCGGCTGATTTCCCCAGTTTCTAAGTCAGTGATCGAAAGAGCAGGAATTGCTGGAAGGGCCCTCTCGATGGGGTCTGAGATATGCAAGAGGATGACTTCGTGTTTTCGAGCAAGCGCTCGCAGAGGCTTGTCGAAGTCCGAGGTAAGCAAATCACTCAGGATGAAAACAATGGAGCGTTTGAGAGTCGTTTTTAGGAGGTGTTCAATTCCTGAAGCAAGGTCTGTGCGAGGTGATTTTGCCTCAAAGGCAAGAAGCTCACGAATCATTCGCAGCACGTGTCGATGCCCGCGACCTGGATCAAGTTGTAACTCCTCTTGGTCTGAGTATAAAAGGAGCCCAACCTTGTCTTTATTCAGGGTGGCAGAGAAAGCAAGGACAGCGGCAACCTCAGCAGTGTATTCAGCTTTGGTGGTCACCCCTGAGCCAAATTCTCCAGAAGCTGATCGATCTACTAGGAAAAAGACCTTTTGCTCTCGCTCTTCGGTAAAAAGTTTAATGTAGGGGGAGCCAAGACGAGCCGAAACATTCCAGTCTACCGCTCTCATTTCGTCGCCTTCTTGGTATTCTCTGATTTCGGCGAATTCGATCCCTCTTCCCTTAAAGGAGGCGTGCCAGGCACCAGCCGTGCGATTCTGCACGATGCGCCGACTCCGGATTTCGATCCGGCGCACCTTGTCCATCAATTCAGAAGCGAGCATGAAAAGTTAAGGTGTTCGGAGAGAATCCAACAATTGTGTGATAATTGCGTCAGCATCCATGTTTTCTGCTTGAGCCTCATAACTCGGAATTAAACGGTGTCGCAAAACATCAGGAGCGATCGATTTGACATCCTCAGGAAGAACGTGTGCTCGCCCTTCTAAAAAGGCGAGACAGCGTGCCCCACGGATAATTTGAATCGTAGCGCGAGGAGAGACACCTGCTGCGATCAACGGGTCGAATGATGAAAGGTCTAAACCGCTTTGTCTCTCTGAGAGTTGATCACGCCCCTCAGGTCGGGTGGAGAAGACAAGGTCAAGGATGTAGTCTTCAATCTTTGGGTCGACGTGGATTTCATTGATCAGAGAGCGAGCAGAGGTGATGGCCTCGAGCGTCGTTACGGAAGAAGCTTCGGGGACGGTGGTTGTCGAAGCCATTCGTCGTAGAACTTCTCGCTCTTCATCGCGACTAGGATAACCAACGATGACTTTCATCATGAAACGGTCCATTTGTGCTTCGGGGAGGGGGTAGGTTCCTTCTTGATCAAGGGGGTTTTGGGTCGCCATCACTAAGAAGGGGTCAGGAAGTTTGCGTGTTTGGCCACCCAGTGTGACCTGCTTCTCTTGCATGGCTTCGAGAAGCGCCGATTGAACTTTAGCAGGAGCTCGGTTAATTTCGTCTGCGAGAAGAAGGTTCGTAAAAACGGGGCCTTCTTTGGCTGTGAATTCTTGGGTACTCGGATTGTAGATGTGAGTGCCAATCACATCTGCAGGGAGGAGGTCAGGAGTGAACTGGATACGCCCAAACTGAGCCGAAAGAGTTTGTGCAAGGGTATTGACGGCGAGGGTTTTTGCAAGGCCAGGAAGCCCTTCAACGAGGAGGTGATTTCCTGTGAGAAGGCAGACAAGCATTCGATCGACGAGATGCGATTGACCGATAAGGACTCGACCGATTTCGAGCCTTAAGGGTGTCACAAAAGTCGAATGTGAGCTGATTTCGTGAGAGAGTTCTTCTGGGGTCATGTTTTTGAAAGTGGTGAAAGCTTGTCTGTGATGCAGGTAAGGTAGCACCATCGCGCAAAAGAGCGACCGCGCAATTTGATCAATCCTCTTGTGAACAATGCTTCCTTTTGGAAGAGAACGAAGCTAAAGAGAGATTCTTTTTTTAAAAGTGAGAAGTTCCTAGCAGAACTTCTAAAGAAGGGGCGCAATGCCGTGATTTCTAGCTTGGATGAAAGCTTGGGAGTTCCCATACTCCGAGAATGATGTACCTGCGGCATTTATTTTTGGGTCTTTTATTTGGAGCGGCCTCGGTCCAAGCAGATGATGAGTGGCCCGAGTGGAGAGGGCCTCATGGGAATGGTTCGCTTCCCGAAGGACGTCTTGTGTCTTCGTTTTCTCAAGAAGACGGAGTGGCTTGGAAAACTCCGCTGAGTGGTCGTGGATGTTCAACACCCATCGTTTCAAAAGGATCAATTTTCTTAACTGCTCCTCTAGACGGAAAAGACACCCTTTTTTGCTATGATTTAAATGGAAAGGAGCGTTGGCATCAGACATACGAAGAGGAAACTCCCGGAAGGGGACAGCGCGTCGGTAGCGGAGCAAATTCTTCAGCGGTGAGTGATGGAGAAGTGGTCATCGCGTATTTCAAGTCTGGTCAAGTGGCGGCTTGTTCTCACGATGGCAAGAAGCTCTGGGAGGTGAATCTCCAGAAAGAGTATGGGGAGGATAAGCTTTGGTGGGATCAAGGAACTTCACCCCTTTTATCGAAAGGGATTGTGGTCGTCGCGGTCATGCAAACCGAGGGGAATTCCTATCTTGTTGCATTTGATGCAAAAACAGGAGTGGTGAAGTGGAAGACGGATCGGAAGTTTGAAACCGCGAAGGAATCAGGAGATAGCTACACGACCCCCCATTTGGTAAAGATTGATGGAGTCGATACGGTGATCAGTTTTGGTGCAGATCACCTTACAGGTCACGATTTGATGACGGGAAAACAGCTTTGGTTTTCTGCGGGGATTAATCCAGAGGTTAAGGGAATGTGGCGTACGATTGCTTCTTCGGTGGTTTCAGATGGTGTGGTTGTTGTGCCACATGGCCGTGGTGAGTGGTTGATGGGGGTGAAAGCTGGAGGGAAGGGTGAAGTGACTCAAAGTCATGTTTTGTGGCGCAAGAAGATGACCAACACAGATGCCGCAACCCCAGTTGCGCGGGGTGGCATGGTTTACATTTTGGTTGATCGCGGCAAAGATCGCGGTACGGTTTTTTGCATCGATGCTCGTACTGGCAATGAGATCTGGCAGGGCAAATTGCCCAAATCTCCAAGCACCTTCTACGCTTCTCCTATCTTAGTCGGTGATACCTTGTGTTGTCTGAGAGAGGATGGTGCCGTTTTAATGGCGAAGGTTTCCAAGGATGGCCTTGGTGAAGTGACTGAAAATCGCTTAGAAGACACGCTCGTCGCTTCGCCCGTTTTTGTGAATGGCAAATTGTTGATTCGAGGAGATAAGCACCTCTATTGCATTCAGTAAGAGCTTGCCCTTGCCAGCACCACTATTTCATCAAATGGGCCTCAGTCCCTAGCTGGCTGGACTTAAATGAGGTAGGATCTTCTCCAAAGCATTTTCGGAAGTAAGACCGTGCTTCGCTCTCAAAATATCAGGCCTTCCATGCTCAACAAATTCATCCGGCCAACCGATTCTCTCAACGGGAGTTTCGATCACTTCATCGTGCAGGAGTTCGATAATCGAGAGACCAAACCCATTGCAGAGGACGTGATCTTCAAAGGTGCAAACGACGGAACTCTTTTTGGCAAATTTTGCAATCGTCCGAGAATCGAGCGGTTTGATCCACCGTGGGTTGATCAAGGTGACGGAATAACCCTTCGCTTCAAGCTGGGTCTTAGTCTCCACAGCCAATTCCATCATCGTCCCAAGAGGAATCAGACAAACATCACTTCCTTCCTGTAAAACTTCAGCTTCGCCGATTGTTAAAAGCTCAGGTTGTTCCTTGATCGGAGTGCCTGGGCCATTTCCACGGGGGTAACGAATGGCAATCGGACCATCCTCGTAGTTGGCCATGGTCCAAAGCATATCGATGAATTCGTCTTCATCTTTTGGTTGCATATGGACGAGACCTGGAACGTGTCTGAGATAGCCAATATCAAAAAGTCCGTGATGGGTTGGACCATCGTCGCCAGAAAGTCCACCGCGGTCCATACAGAGACGCACTGGCAGATTTTGGAGAGCCATATCATGAATGATCATGTCATAGGCTCGCTGCATGAACGTTGAGTAGATAGCGAGGAAGGGTCGCAGCCCCTGAGTTGCATGGCCACATGCGAAGAGAGCCGCATGTTCTTCGGCGATTCCCGTGTCAAAATAGCGCTCTGGGATTTCTTTTTTGAACGTTTCTAACTTTGTTCCTCCCGGCATGGCTGCCGTGATTGCCGTGATTCGCTCGTCTTGCTTGGCAAAATCAGTAACCGCGCGACCAAAGAGCTCAGAAAAAGTGGGTGCTCCTGATTCGGTAGAGCCATCAGCCACATTGTAAGGCCCGAGGCCATGAAATTTCCCAGGCTTATCGAGCGCTGGCTGATATCCGCGCCCTTTCTCGGTGATGATATGGAGGATGACGGGCTCCTCTTGTTCTTTGAGGTGTTCTAGGGTCTTAATGAGAGTTGGAAGGTCGTGTCCGTCGATAGGTCCGTAGTAACGTAGTCCAAATTTCTCAAAAAGAACGTTTGGTAAGATCATGTTGCGAGCGTTGCGCTCAACCTTGTGGGCAAGTTTACGTGCTTCTTGCCCAGCAAGTTTTTCCACCAGCCCAGCAGCTTTCGCTCGAATCTCATTGTAGGTTGGGTGAGATTGCAGTGCGCTAAAATACTTTGCGAGGGCTCCTACATTTTTATCAATCGACCATTCATTGTCATTGAGGATGACAATGCACCGTTTTGTCGTTTCGGCGATATTGTTGAGGGCTTCAAGGGTTGGGCCACACGTAAATGCCGCATCACCAGCGACTGCAACGACATGATTCTTCTCTTGTTTGAGGTCACGAGCTGAACACATCCCAAGAGCAGCCGAGAGAGCAGTGCCGGCGTGACCTGCACCATAACAATCATGCTCTGACTCGGTTCTTAGCAAAAAGCCATTGAGGCCCTCATATTGACGAATGGTATCAATTTTTGAGGCTCTTCCGGTCAGCATCTTATGGACGTATCCTTGGTGGGAGACGTCAAAGAGAAATTTGTCTTCTGGTGAATGGAAAACCCGATGTAACGCAATCGTGAGCTCAACAACGCCAAGATTGGGACCGAGATGACCGCCCGTATTAGAGAGAGAATTGATGAGGGTTTCTCGTATCTCTTCGGCGAGACCAGGAAGCTGGTCACTGGCAAGTTTTTTGAGGTCATCAGGGCCGTGAATTTGCCCAAGTGTTGAGTGATTAAAAGAGTCTGACATCGTCGTCGCTGTTGTCGGCATCGGCTTTCCGGGAGCTTTTCGTTTCAGCCTTTTGATTTTCGGGCTCTTCTTGGACTTTCGCCTCGATGAGGTCGAGTCGTTTTCGAGCCGATTGCAAGGTTTCTTGACAGTATTTTAAGAGGATTTGACCTCGTTCGAAGTCGTCGAGAAGAGAGTTAAGCGAAGATGGATCAGTTTCAAGCCTCCTTGTGATATTCTCTAACTCTTCGACCGCATCTTCGAAGGAT
>JALRJZ010000168.1 GCA_023261045.1 Akkermansiaceae bacterium | reverse complement strand
ACCAAAGCGGCAGATTTGGCTCGTGTTCCCGGAAAGGGGCCGGACTCTCGGATCGAATTGGTTCCATTTGCCATTTTGACTCCACCAGCAAACGACCCATCAGGAAGTTGAATCGCCAAATCTTCGATCCTTTGTCCCTTCCTGAGTTTGAGGTAAATTGTCTGACCAGATAAAAGATGCCCCGAACCGGCCATTAAGTTTACGGTTGTGATCCCACCTGCCCGAGCTTTGTCGATGGAGCTATCACGAACATCAATAGAATCCAGCACGCGAATCTCGGGCTGGATTGGAGACGAACTATCCGCTCCGGCAACTTGGCCAATATGAGAGTGTGTGCAGATCAAACCCGGAATGATTGTTTTGCCTCCGCAATCAATCACCTCGGTCCCCTCAGGAATCTCAATACCTGTTCCAACTGCGAGGATTTGATCACCACGGACGAGAAGTGTTCCGTTCTCAATCACAGCAGAGGTGACCGGATAAATCGTCGCATTCGTGTATGCTTTGAGTATTTCGGCGTCATCACTTGGAGAAACTTCACCCCCTAAAGAATAGAGTAATGAAATCATCGCTAGGGGCGTCAGAGCGAGCAAGATCAGCTTTCGCATAGGCAACCTACTTAGCAGAACTACTCAGAAAAGGGAGTGCGTTTTTAGATTTGGCTCTTTGCCAGAGAGTTGGAAAACTAGCACCCGATGAAGGCAATTGAGTTTCTCTCCAACCACAGCAACCCAGGAGCCGCAGCCTTAGTGGAAGTGCCTGATCCTCGCCCAATGGGCCATGACCTACTCATTCGCGTGGCAGCAATTGGCATGAATCCGGTTGACTTTAAAGTTCGCCCTCAAGCTCAACAAGCCGCTAAGATCCTCGGGTTTGATGCGACGGGAACTGTGGTTGCAGTCGGAGAAAAGGTCACCATGTTTTCTATCGGAGACCAAGTATACTACGCCGGAGATGTCACTCGACCCGGCTCTAATGCTGAGCTCCAACTTGTTGACGAAAGAATCACAGCCAAAGCACCCGTCTCTCTCAATGCTTCTGAAAGCGCTGCCATTCCCCTCACCGCGCTCACCGCTTGGGAAGCACTCTTCGAGCGGCTTAATCTCTCTGTTGACCAGCCCGAGAAAAACAAAGAACGCTCCATCCTTATCATTGGAGGCGCTGGCGGAGTAGGCTCCATAGCCATTCAACTAGCGAAACTGGCCGGACTCCGAGTCATTGCTACCGCTTCAAGGCCTGAGAGTACTCTTTGGTGTCAACAAATGGGGGCTGATGAGGTCATCAATCATCATGGTGAGATGCCGAGTCAACTTCGCCGATGTAACCTAGAACATGTCGACTTTATCGCCAACTTTAATCAAATTGATGGCTGCTGGGAGGCGATGGGAGAAATGATTGCTCCTCAAGGCAGTATCGTTCTCATCACTGGCCACGAAAAGCCCCTTGACCTGTCCGGTTCTTTTAAGATGAAAAGTGTGAAGATTTGTTGGGAATACATGTTTACCCGCAGCATGTTCCAGACACCCGATATGGTGCGCCAACATGAAATCCTCAGTCGTGTGGCAAAGCTTCTTGATCAAGGACAGCTCAAGACCACTGCTCGCCAATGCCTCCGCCCTATTAATGTCGAAAACATTCTCGAAGCTCATCGCCAGCTTGAATCAGGCCAAACCATCGGCAAAATCACGCTTTCCGATTGGAAGTCGTGACCAATGCAATACCGAAAGCCGCACCCGCACACTCAACCAATCAAGGCTTGTTGAGGGAAGGGCGCTTCTACTCTACAAGCTCTTCAGATAGCTGATACTTTCTTTGATACTAGCAAGTGGATTAGGCGATTGATCTTGTTCCACATGGCAGTGAATGACTCCCGCAGCACGCCCTGCTTCGATAATCGGCTCCATTGCAATACAACCCTTACCAAGCTCTTTGAAACCCTCTTTGGGCATTCCACCATAGATGGGAAGCTGAAGCCCTTGCTTGAGATCTTTGAGGTGTAATTGGGAAACTCTCCCTTTGAGTTTTTGGATCAACTCTACGGGGTTCATCTGAGCGGCCTGAACCCAAAAGACATCAATCTCAAATTTCATCTCAGAGTCAAACTCCTTCATAAACACCTCATACCCACTTGACCCTTCCAAGGGAGCAAACTCGAAAGAATGGTTATGATACGAGAGTTGGATTCCGGCTTCTTTGGCTAAGCTCGCTGCTTTATTAAGATTTTCAGCAATGCGCTTATAACCATCGATGCTCCGACGGTCTTTATCATGCAGGTATGGAACAACCAAATGTCCAAGGCGGAGGTCCTTTGCTTTTTCAATGATTTTCTTAAAGTCCGAAAACCCTTGATCGGAGGGATTCACCGCCGATTCCCACTCAAAGTGGCTTGAATGAATCGCGAGCCCATGATCGTGAGCAGCGCGCACGAGATCGTCGCAATTGGGAAATCCAAATAACTCAGCTTGCTTGTAGCCTGCCTCAGCCATGACCTTCATCGTTCCAGACGCATCCTCCTTGAGCTGGTCACGCAGAGTGTAGAGCTGCAAACCGATGTTGTTCCGATACACATCATCTTTTGCCAAGGCGTAGAGAGTAGCAGATGTTCCAGAAAAAAAGGCTGCTCCCGCAGAAGCTTGAATGAATTGGCGTCGATTCATGATGGAGAAAAAGAATCATACCCAAGCCCCTTGAGCGATCCAATTTCTTGAGTCTCTTCTATTTTATGGAATCAGCCACCTCGCTTCGGCTTTTTCTATTTTGTAATAAAATCGTATTCGGGATTGCTCACCTGACCATTTGCAGCCTCAAAAACGGCGCGCAATTCCTCTGGTGCAGCAGGGAACTGCCCTTGATCACCAGTAGCCTGAATCCAGTCATTCAAAATGACGCGATGGCTCTTGAGTTCTTCGGCATACTTTGGATCGCCCGCTAGGTTCTTGACTTGATCAGGGTCATTACTCAGATCGTAGAGTTCTTCAGGAGGGCGTTGATTTTCTTGATGGTAAGAAGCCTGTAGCGGAGAAAGTCTCTCTGTTGCGTAGAGATCTCTCAAGGTCTTTAAACTCGCATAACTTTCACGGTATTGCAGCTGATAGAGCGGTCGGTCGGTATAATAATTTCGAATATAGCGAAATCTCTCTGTTCGAACGCAACGAACGCGGTCAATGGCTACTCCCAAGCGGTCCCTCACTCCGATCACGAAAGACCGAGGCTGATGATTCGTTGAAAAGAGAGAACGCCCCTCCATCACGGCTGGCACTTTAATCCCGGCAAGCGAAAGAGAAGCAACCGAGATATCAATTCCACTCACCAAATCTTTTCTTTTCTGCGGACTGATCCCAGGTCCACGAACAATGAGTGGGATTTTTAATCCCTCTTCATACAGGTTCTGTTTTTCTCGAGGCATTGGGCTTCCATGATCCGTAAAAAAGAAAATGATCGTTTGTTCCCAAAGCCTATTTTTCTTTAAGGCCGAAATGATCTCCCCAACTTCCTGATCGACGATAGCAACTTGTTCATAGTGACGTGCGATCCCATCTCTAATGACCGGATGATCGGGATAATACGAAGGCACACGAACCTCCATTTTTCCCACTCTTGATTGACTTGGATAGCGGCTACCAGTCTCCCCTCCTTTTTTACCTCCGGCCAAGTGAATCTGCCCAAAAAATGGCCGATTCTTTAACCGAGAAAACCAAGTTAAATCGCCATCAAAATGACTCTTTTTTTGAAACCGATGGGTGTAAAGAACTCGGTCTGCATGAGTGAAATTATAGTCTTCTTTGGCTGCGTTAAAGGTCAGATACCCTGCCTTGCTGAAGAGCTCCGGCACAGTCACTAGATTCTTAGGAATCGGTTTCTTGATCATCTTGCGATGATCATGCCACCCCCAAGTTGTCGGCATCGTGCCTGTAATCAAAGCCGAACGAGTCGCCGAGCAAACTGGCGAAGGAACATAAGCCTTTTCGAAGAGAACTCCCTCTTGAGCAAGGGAATCAACATTCGGAGTCGCCACTAGAGAATGCCCGTAGCACCCAAACCAATCGTTCATGTCATCGACATAAATCCATAAAATATTGGGTGCTTGTGCTTGGATGAGCTGGATGAGCAAGAAACCAAATACCGTCGTCATCCAGTTTGTTTTCTTCATCATTATCCCTTCTCGAATTTGAGCTTAAAGGCGGGATGCTCCGAGCTCGTGCGAACCGAATTCATTAGAAGTAATAATTCCTCTACCTTCTTAGGATTTTTCTTAGCAAGATCGTCCTTTTCGCCAAGATCGCGCTCAAGATGAAAGAGTTCCGCTCGAGGTCGATCTGCATTGTTTGTTTGATAAAGAATTAACTTCCAAGGGCCCTTTCGGATTGCCCGTTTTCCCCCTCCTTCAAAAAACTCCCAATAGAGATAGTCATGCTTTTCTTGCTGTCCACTTCCTAACAGTGTTGGAACTAGAGAGAGACCATCCGTATCGCTTTGTTTTGGAGCTCCAGCGAGCTCTCTAAAAGTCGGCGAGATATCCCAAAATGCAGAAAGATGATTCGTGATTGCCCCTGATTGGATTTTACCAGGCCACCACGCGATCATCGGGACACGGATTCCTCCTTCCCATAGATCGCGCTTTCCTCCTCGAAGCAGCCCACTTGACTGAAAACTATCGCGACGATGTCCTCCTTCCTGCATCGCTCCATTATCACTGGCAAACATCACCAGGGTGTTCTCAGAAAGTCCTAAATCCTCAAGTTTTTGGAGTAATAAACCAATATTGTAATCAAGATAAGAGACCATCGCCGCGAAGGTTGTTTTAGGCTCAGGTTCAAAAGAGTAATGCGGTTGTTTTTTTGGTGTGGGTAGGGGCTTCTCTTTCAAAATGGGTCGATACTTCTCTTTCCACTCCTCTTTCGCTCGAAGGCTGGCATGAGGAATCTGAAGAGAGAGGTGTAAGAAGAAGGGATGATCTTTTTGCTCTTCAACATATTCAAGAGCCTGCTGCATGACCAATTCAGAGGAGTAATGATCCCCCTCGTGAAGAGTGTTATTGGGATAGGTCACTTTCAGTTGATTCTTCCAAAGGTATTTCGGGAAATAAAAGTGAGCGTTTGTATGAGACGTGTAGCCAAAAAAGTAATCAAATCCTTTCTCGTTCACGAGGGACGCGTCATCGGTATTGCACCCCAAGCCTGACTTGCCAATCAAAGCAGTGTGGTAGCCGGCACTACGTAATGCTTGTGGAAAAATGAGATCTTTAGGGTCTCGCCTCATCTGGAGGCTCCCATTGCCTCGCACATAAATATGCCCGGTATGCTTACCTTCCAAGAGAGCACTCCGGGACGGAGCACAGACGGTGCTTCCCGAGTAATGTTGCGTGAAGCGCATTCCCTCTGAAGCCATTCGATCCAAATTCGGTGTTTGGATGATTTTTTGTCCATAACATCCTAAATCTCCGTAACCAAGATCATCGGCTAGGATGAAAATCAAGTTGGGCTTTTGAGACCCCGCTATTGCCTGACAAATGAAAGCCCCTAACAAGAAGTATTTTAATGGAATCATAATCGATGAACCGGTTCTCAATATTTAATATTTAAGAGAGCTTCATCTCAATGGAAAAACAAGAGACCCTCT
>JALRJZ010000167.1:5379-5631 GCA_023261045.1 Akkermansiaceae bacterium | reverse complement strand
CGACTCGCCTTCAGCAAAAGGTCGAGAAAGCTGCGAAAAAATGGTATGCTGAGAATAACCTTCCATACAAGGACCTCAAGGAACGCAAAAACGATGACGACGATCAGAAACCTCCTCGTCATGTCGGGCTTAACGAAACCGAAAAAGGCCACCTGAAAGTTCGTGAGCAGGACGAATGGATTTGGAACCGAAGGCTCGAGAGATTCCAACCAATGGTTCAGTCTGTTTACAATGGTAAGGATCCGAACTTCC
>JALRJZ010000167.1:0-5369 GCA_023261045.1 Akkermansiaceae bacterium | reverse complement strand
CTCAATGCCCGGAAACTTCGGATGGCACCTCAAAGCGAAACACGATGGAAACCTGACTCACGAATCCTCGCGGGAGGATCTCTCGATGCCCCTGGAGAAAAAGTCTCTCCGGGAGTTCTTAGCGCCCTAGGGATTCCAGTAAACAAACCCTCGACTCAAGATCCCTACCTTATTTCCGAAGATCTCAATGGACGTCGACTCGCCTTCGCTCAATGGGTTGCTCACGACCAAAACGGACTGACTGCCCGATCGATCGTCAATAGGATTTGGCAGTATCATTTCGGCAAACCACTTGCTGGAAACCCCAACAACTTCGGAGTCAAAGGAAAACGCCCCACTCACCCTGAGCTCCTCGACTGGCTTGCCGCAGATTTTGTGGAACATGGCTGGAAAATCAAACGCCTCCACCGCCTCATTCTACAATCCAAAACATACCGCCAATCTGGACAACACCCGGAACAATATCAACTCAGCCAGATTGACCCGGATAATGACCTCTTCGCGTTCTTTCCCAATCGACGACTCACCGCCGAAGAGCTTCGAGATTCAATGCTCTTTGTCACTGGTGAGCTCAATCCCACTCAAGGTGGTCTTCCCATCCGCCCAGAGATCAATATGGAAGTCGCTCTTCAACCGCGAATGATTCAATTCTCGATCGCTCCAACTTACTTACCAAACCCCCTCCCAGAACAGCGGAATCGTCGCTCTATTTATGCCTATCGAGTTCGTGGTCTCGCTGACCCATTTTTAGAAACCTTTAATCAACCAAACCCGAATGATTCTTGTGAAGAGAGAGATTCAGCTTCGGTCTCGCCCCAAGCGTTTACTCTGATGAATAGCGATCTCATGACCGATCGCTCGATTGCTTTCGCTCTGCGCCTCGAACGAGAAAAAAACAATCTAAGCGAGCAGATCCGACGCGGATTTGAGTTGGCTTATCATCGGGAGATTACCGACCTTGAACTGGAAAAGTCAGTCGATTACGTCACCAAAATGAGAGCTTATCACCAAACCAAGGTTCCTCAAAAAAGAATCTACCCCACTGAGATCACTCGCTCGCTGGTCGAAGAGTTCTCTGGACAGCCTTTTGAGTATCAGGAAATTCTTCCGGTTTTTAATCATTACACCCCTGACAAACAAGCCTCAGACGTCTCTGCCCAGACCCGTGCCCTCGCTGACCTTTGCCTCGTGTTATTTAACTCACACGAATTCGTTTTTACTTACTAATCGCGCACTGCTCCTTACCAATGAAGACGCCCCTCTGCTCTCGTCCTTTTTCAGATACCCACTCACGCCGTGAGTTCCTTTATGGACTCGGTAGCTCGATGGGATCGGTGGCCTTCACCTCCCTTCTCGCGCAGCAAAGCCACGCGAGCCCGATGAGCCCAAAGAGCCCGATGACGACCCCAAAGGCAAAGAACGTCATCATGCTCTTCATGGAAGGTGGACCCGGGCATATGGACACTTTTGATCCGAAACCAAAGCTCTCTGAACTTCATAAAACCGAATCAAAAAACAACCGGGGGCTCGCTGCGGGAACTTATCAATTCTATGTCGGCTCACCATTCCAGTTTCGCAAAGTTGGTCAAACTGGGATCGACATGTGTGACCAATGGGTTCACATGGCTGATCCGGAGATTGCGAACGAACTCTGTAACTATCGGGGATGTCAGGCCGAGTCTCTCAACCATCCTGAGGCCCTCTTTCACATGAACACGGGAAGCCGCCTTGGCGCGGACCCGTCACTCGGAGCGTGGGCTACCTATGGACTGGGCTCAGAGAATCAAAACCTGCCCGGATATGTCGTCATGACTGAAATGGCCCTGCCACAAGGTGGATCCAAGAATTGGTCGAATGGTTTTTTACCAGCCCACTTCCAAGGGACCGCACTCAGGCCGACCGGCTCACCACTCTTAGATTTAGAATCCCAACCCTTCAAATCTCGAGCGCATCAACGTGCGGCTCTCGACAAGCTCTCTTTTCTCAATGATCTCCATGCTAAGCGCCATCCTGAACATGCTGATTTAGCGGCTCGCATGGAGTCCTACGAGCTTGCCTACCGGATGCAAATGGAAGTTCCCGATGTCATCGATCTCAAAGGGGAATCGGCAAAAACTCGTGAAATGTATGGCATGAATGACAAAGTGACTGCCACCTTTGGAAAGCAATGTCTCATGGCTCGACGCCTTGTTGAAAAGGGTGTTCGTTTCGTCCAAGTATTTGCAGGAGGATGGGATTCCCATGACTATCTCGAACGAGGCCACTCGTCTCGGATTGCCGCAGTCGACCGACCTTGGGCGGCTTTGATTAAAGACCTCAAACAGCGAGGCATGCTTGAAGAGACTCTTGTCATTTGGTGTGGCGAATTCGGGCGAACTCCGGACAACAACAAACGAGGTGGTGTGTATTCCATTGGTCGAGGTCACAATGCCGATGCAATGACCATCATGATGGCAGGGGGTGGAGTGCGCCCTGGCATTGTCGGCGCCACAGACGACATCGGAGCTCAGGCGGTTGAAGTAGCAAGACCGATCCGCGACTTTCATGTCACGCTTCTCGACTTACTGGGACTCAATGACAACAAGCTGACTTATTTCCACGCTGGTCGCTACAAGCAACTCTCCCAATTTGGAGGACAGGTCATTCAAGAAATAGTCGGCTAAGTTCCGTAGACATCCAGCCACCATTCAGGCTTCGCAGCCCTGGTCCACCGCTGCAGTGCACCGCTTGACCCTTCGCTTTAGAGAGTGACACTCACTTGGAATTTTGTTTATCTTGGGAATGTGTTGTTTTTCGGGTCCAGTCCATGAGGTTTCAAAAACGAGGATCTTTGCTAGGCTCGTCACGCCTCAGCGGCAGGCCCTTGCTTACCAAATGTCCCTCGATACGCCCAATGAGGTGGCCATGATCCTGCCCATCCCCGTCGATCCCGGAAGCTCAGAAGACGCTGTCGAATTTATCAACCTATCAGACTATCCGAATTTCTTTGATGATCTTTCCGCAGGATTTCCATCCAAATCGAGATTAAGCTATTCTTATCCTCCTACTGATTCTCTGGCATCAAACTCACTCAAGGTTCAATCCGTTGGTTCTTTTGAAGCTTCGTTCGTCCCGACCATCAAGGACTTCGCTCGCCTCGATCAAAGGTTTCGCCTCCCTGAGAAAACTTGGGACCAATTCCCCCAATATGCAAACTACGGCTTTGCGGTTTTTAAGCTCAAAAAGGGAAAACGGGAAATTCACCCCATGGCATTCACCTTCCCCTCACGTCTCATTTCTAAAAGCCAACTCTTTTTCCCGACCGTTCACATTCACGATGGAAAAATTCATTCTCGAGAGGAGTTTGATCATCTTCTTTACGCTCAAACGTGGCCAAAAGCGGGTCTGAGTAGCCGCCAAGGATGGGTTGAATCTTCAGCGCTGACAGCAAGCTTCGCTGAACCCAAAAAATCCAAAGGTCTCCTCTGGGGTCGAGGTCATCTTTACCGACTCGAATTGAGTGGCCTCCTTGAAAACAAGGACACGCTTGCTCAGGCAATTGCGCTGTAAAAGAAGCGATCCCTCTGAATTTGTCATACAAATTAACCACTTTGCCTCAGAACGCTTTTCTCCCCTTGTAAATCCACACTCGCGCAATAGTGTTTCGACGCGCTCGTTGGGCGCATTTGAAAACCATGAGTGCTTCCACATGCTCCCTGTGTGCCTTGGTAAAATCGTCCATTGGCCGTAAGTTTATCGTCGCGATTACAGGTCTTGCCTTAGTTCTATTTTTGGCAGGCCACCTTTCTGGCAACCTTCTCATTTTTGTAGGACCAGATGCTTTCAATGAATACGCTGAGTTTCTGCATACGTTTCTCCACGGAGCAGGAGTGTGGATAGCCCGAATCGGACTCCTCGTCTGCCTCTTACTCCATGTGGTCTTCACCATCTCCCTGACACGCGAAAATAGAACAGCGCGAACAAAGTACGCTCATGAAGCAACCGTGCAGGCGACGAAATCGTCCAGACTCATGATCTGGAGTGGACTGACTATCCTTGCTTTCGTTGTCTATCATCTTCTCCACTTCACTATTCGCATCGATGACAATCTCGCTCAGCTTGGAGAGACCAGTCCGTGGCACATGGTCATTGCAGGATTTCAACACCCTGTCGTCGTCGCATTCTACATCTTAGCGATGACTCTTCTTTGTTCACACCTTAGCCATGGAGTGAGCTCTATTTTCCAGACCTTGGGGCTTCGAACCAAAAAGACGGCTAAACCAATTGCCTTTTTCTCCAAGGCCTACTCTTTGGTCATCTATGTTGGGTTTATTTCCATCCCCATCGCGATTCTCATTTTTGGTTACGGTTGTGGCCCTTGTCACTAGTATCAATGTCTTCTCTGAACCGATCATTTTAATGTTTTCCCCTTTATCTCATGAGCCTCGACAGTAAAATCCCAAAAGGTCCGCTCGCTAATAAATGGAATTCCCATAAGATGGATTCCAAGCTCATCAATCCCGCCAACAAGAGAAAATTCAAGATCATCGTGGTGGGATCTGGTTTAGCAGGAGGTTCGGCTGCAGCTACCCTTGCTGAACTTGGATATCAAGTTGACTGCTTCTGTTATCAAGATAGCCCACGGCGTGCTCACTCAATCGCTGCACAGGGGGGAATCAATGCTGCAAAAAACTATCAGAACGATGGTGATTCAGTTCGCCGCTTGTT
This sequence comes from Akkermansiaceae bacterium, assembly GCA_023261045.1. Lineage (GTDB taxonomy): Bacteria > Verrucomicrobiota > Verrucomicrobiia > Verrucomicrobiales > Akkermansiaceae > SW10. The sequence continues at coordinate 662 of JALRJZ010000167.1, read as the reverse complement.
CTATGATACGATTAAAGGGGGAGACTTCCGCTCTCGCGAGGCCAACGTCCATCGCCTTGCGGAGGTCTCAACTGAAATTATCGACCAATGCGTTGCCCAAGGAGTTCCTTTTGCACGCGAATATGGAGGACTGCTCGACAATCGCTCCTTTGGTGGTGCTCAAGTGAAGCGCACTTTCTACGCGCGCGGTCAAACCGGCCAGCAACTTCTGATTGGCTGCTACCAAGCTCTCGAAAAAGAGATCCAAAAAGGTGGCGTGACCATGCATCCGCGCACCGAAATGCTCGACCTCGTGGTAATCGATGGCCATGCCAAAGGAATCGTAGTGCGCAACCTCGTCACCGGTGAGATCACTTCACACGCTGCCGATGCCGTTCTGCTCGCCACGGGAGGTTACGGAAACGTCTTTTATCTCTCTACGAATGCCATGGGATGTAATGTGATGGCTGCCTACCGCGCGCACAAGCGAGGCGCCTACTTCGCGAACCCTTGTTACACCCAAATTCACCCCACCTGCATTCCGGTCAGTGGTGATTATCAGTCAAAACTCACCTTGATGTCCGAATCCCTGCGCAATGACGGACGCATCTGGGTGCCCAAGTCCAAGGAGGATGCCGCAGCCATCCGAGAAGGCAAAAAAACTGCCGCAGACATTGCCGAAG
>JALRJZ010000166.1:284-5638 GCA_023261045.1 Akkermansiaceae bacterium | reverse complement strand
ATTATAGGTTTGATGATCTTGACTCCCTTGGAATTTCACCTCGGTGTAGTCGGCCTTCACAACAATGTTTTCATGGGGCCAGAAGTTGACCCCAAGACTGATCTCGTCTGCTTGTTGCATCTGACCCTTGTAAAAGTCGTATGCTCCAATCCTCGCAAAAATGCCAACCGAGCGATCGCCCCTATACCAACGGTAGGACGGTTCAAAATAATAGCCCGATTGGTGATCAGAGCCACTGACTTGGAATGCCGATCCGCGGATTTTCCAATCCGCCACCAATGCTCTAAGTTGGAGACCTCCCCGCTGATAGAGCGCAGATGCACCGAGCAGTGTCGCCGTATTTTGCTCAACCGAGCTAGGAGTCACATCCTCTTGAAAATTGGTAAAGGCCGTGAGCGAGAGCCCAGCAAGAGCGTTGTAACGAATACGAGCAGAGGCAGCATAATTTGAAGCATCCGCCTTGGCGACCTTCTGGCGACCCGATCGAATATTGAACGCTTGACTGCCATTCGTTGCAATTGAAAGGCCAGAGTGAATTCCAAAATCGAAGCCAAGACCACTCTCTGTTTCCTTGGAAACCAAGAGCCCTGCTTCCCACCATGTCGTTGGAATAATCTGGGTCTCAATTCCATTTCGCTCAACACCATAGAAGGTCTCTGGCTCATGAACTTCGTTTAAAATTCCCAAAGGCAACAGATACTGGCCCGCGCGCAGCACCCACCCGTGATCAAAAGCAAACTCGAGATAAGCTTGCTCAAGCTCCAGTTCGCCAGGTTTTCCATCTCCAGAGAGTGCATGTTCAAGCTCCAGTTCCGAAACGAATCGAATTCGGTCCGTGTATCGATAATTCAAAAAGAGGACGAGTCGATGAAAGTCGATTTCGTTCTTATCTCCTTGGTTCAGATGAAGCTCTCCATAACTTCCAATTCCAAGTCGATCAAAAAGTCCTGGCTGTTTTGGGCTTTGGGGATTCAAAAAGGAAGAATCGAGCTCGTCTGCTTGTTCTACGCCCGGTGCCACCAACAAATCCTGAGATTTAACCGGTAGGGAGAAAGCGACGATCCCTCCCAAGGCAAAAAAAATAGATGTGAACGACATGACGTCGGATTACTAATGCGACTGAGTCTCATTAGCAACCTATTTTCGGTTTTTTGGGTTTTTTTTGGATCCTAGTAAAAAACGGCTCCCTTTGGTCAGCGTCGAAGGGGCTCATAAAGCCCTTGAACTCGGTCGAGATAGCGATTGAGAGGGTCCGCTTTCTCTTCCTGCTTAGTTTTCACGTTCTCTTTGAATTTGAGAAAATCTTCGAACGCTCCCGACTCCTCTTGAACGGTGGAAAGGTGATAATAATCGAGCAAATCAACCATCATTTGATGCCTCTTTGTCTCCGCTTCCCGGTAGATCCTTAGGTTCTCAAAAACCTTTTGGATTTCTTTGTCATCTTGAATTTCCTGTGAAGCAATTGCCTCCAGCACTTGGAGATATCCAATCAAAACGGATCGATACGTCGAAAAACATCGGTAACTGAGATTCGTCAAAAAATCTGCGGCAGGACCAATGGCCGCCCTCCTCTGCTCCTCGGTCTCGAGATCTTGAATTTCTCGCCAAAAAGAGAGATCCTTCTGAAGACTCTGACCAGCTGGGTCTTTAAAATAGAGTTTGAGGCCTTGCTTGAGCTCTTTCTCGGTTTCAGGAATGGTCATCACCTCACTGAGTGGGGCCTCTGACATCGCAGCGACTTGTAGCATCCACCAGCGCTCGAGCCCCTCTCTGCCGAGGTTCACTTGAGGGAAATGGGATCGTAGCAAGGTCAAATGCTCCCCTTCGAAAGTCGCCACCTTAGCCAGGTAGTTTTCCATCGCTTCTTTGCCTCCGGGTTGAGCCAATAAGGCCATGACTAAAGCTCCTGAGGATGCTCGGAAGAGCTCTCGGCTCAAGAGATTCATCTTGGTCACACTGTCCTGCTCTACGAGCAATTCCACTTCCATCCAGCCGCCGCTTTTGACCAGAGAAGAATACACCCGCCGATCGCCTTTTCCATTTTTCCATTCCAGAGCCTCACTGAGTCCATCAATGAGCCATGGACGGATCTCAACACGATCGGCGATTTCATCCGGCCCCAGAGCGCGCAGCGTCCTTTCAATCAGAAGCATCTCTACTAACACTCGGTTTAAAGCCACTTGATCAAAAGAATTACCCTGCCCTAATCGCATCTTGACTTCCAATAGGTAGCGATTGTTCGGATCATCGGTCTTTAAAAACTCGCGCGCGATTGCCGAGGGCTTGCCTTCAACTGAGGGCAGGAGAGTCAAGCGAACCGAATGGGGGTTACCTTGAGCAGGAGAGGCAAGCTCATCAAGGTGCTTAATGAGCCTTTCTGCATCTTGAACGATGGCTCCCCTCAAGCGGGAATCCGAGCCCACAACAAGAACGCGGTCTTGTTGGGTACTAGAGACTGGCGCTTGCCCCCAAACAACGAATGGGAGGAAAAACAGAGAGACAAGAAGCGCCTTCACGAGAGAGCAGAGTGTCTTCTTTGAGTCGCTAGAGCACAAGGCAGGAATTGACCTCTCGACGAATCACGCTTTCCTTTTTTGTCACATAGCCTATCTCCTTTGAAGCCGCTCATGAACAAGCTCGACGAAATCATCGCCTACAAGAAGAAAGAAATCGAACCTCTCATTGCACTCACCAAGAAGCTTCGCGCGTCCGCTCTGATGCGCAACGAGTTTGGCGGATTTCGCTCTGCTCTTGATCGAGGACCCGATCAGCTCGGCGTCATTTCAGAAGTGAAGAAGGCCTCTCCATCTGCAGGAATCATCGATCCTGATTTTGATCCGATTCGGCAGGCAAAGAGATATATCGACGGTGGAGCCTCATGCATGTCCATCCTGACTGACCAAAAATACTTTCAGGGGCATCTATCTTATTTGATCGAGATCTCAAAAATCTCTCCGATCCCCCTTTTGCGCAAAGATTTCACGGTACATGAATGCCAAATCTACGAAGCAAGTGTCTCCGGAGCAGATGCGATCTTACTCATCGTAGCGGCTCTCGGTCAGGAGGAACTCCGGCGCCTCTACGAGGCTGCTCGTGATGTGCAACTTGATGTGCTTGTTGAAGTTCACGACCTTCCAGAGATGGAGCGAGCTCTTGAGCTCGGCGCTGATCTGATTGGCATTAACAATCGAAACCTCAAAACCTTCACCACCGATCTTGCCACAACCGAACGACTTGCGGAAGAAGTTCCTGACGACGTTCTCCTGGTTTCTGAATCTGGACTCAAGAATCCGCACGATGCACAGCGAGCTCTCAATGCAGGAGCCAATGCCATTCTCATCGGTGAGACCTTGATGCGCCATGATGACCCGTCACGAGCCATCGAAGAATACCTCGCGCTTCAAATCCAAAATCCCGAATAAAAGCGCGCCTCTATGGCTTGTTGACAACTTCCAGATGACTTTCAACCTCTCCTCACTCTCACCCGCAGATCGTTATCGAATCCTCGCGTCTCTGGTGACACCACGCCCCATCGCATGGGTCACGACTTCAGACGGCGAAGGCCATTATAACACTGCACCATTTTCCTTTTTTAACGTTTTTGGTTCGAATCCACCTCTTGTTGCTTTTGCACCGGGAAACAAGGATCGCCGGACTCCAAAAGATACCGCCTTAAACATCCGATCCAATCAGCAATTTGTGGTCCACATGGTCGACGAGGCATTGAGTGAAATCATGGTCGAAAGTTCGGCGAGTCTCCCTTACGGAACTGATGAATTAGAGGACAAAGGCCTCACCTATCTTCCTTGTGACCACATTTCGGTTCCCAGGATTTCTGAGGCCCCTGTCGCTCTCGAGTGCATGGAGCACTCCACTCTCGAAATTGGCACCAATCGTTTAGTCATTGGGATCGTTCATGTGGTGCATGTCCGAGAAGGATTGATGTCTCCTGATGGAAATCTGCATGAGGGTGTCTATCACCCCATTGCAAGAATGGCTTCGCCCAACTGGTATGCCCGCACCGTTGACCAATTTGAGATCAGCCGCCCTGACTAGAGAGTTCTGGAATTCCTGCAAATCGAGTTGCACGTAATTTTTCAAAATCGATCATTGACCTGAGGTCATTCTCTCAGTCTCGTATCGACCTCTCGCATCATCGAAGTCTCTCTTACTCTAGTCTCCGGTTCCAAATGCTTCTTTCTTACGCAACTTCAGGTTCACCAACCGACGAAGCTCTTGTCTTTCTTCATGGACTTGGCGCGCAAAAAAAACAAATCACTTCGGTCCTAGATCAGCTCACCGGCTATTCTCTTGTTGCGCCAGATCTCCCAGGCCACGGCGAGTCTAGGGGCTTTGATCCAGCATCTTACAGCTTCGATTTTTTTGCCGATCAAGTCATCGCCTTAATGGATCACCTCGGAATCAAGCAATGCCACCTTGGCGGCTTATCAATGGGCTCAGCGATTTCTCTCAACATCGCCCTCCGCTATCCAAAACGTTGTAAATCTCTAGTTCTCAACCGTCCTTCTTGGCTCGATTCAGGGAAACCTCCTCACCTCGAGCTCGTTGCGAAGTCTGGAGAATTAGAACAATCTGCTCTCGAAGAGCTCCCAGGATTTCAAAGCCTCCTCGCCTCCAACCCCCTCGTGGCCAAGTCGATTACAGGTGTTTATGGGCGCTGCGACCCCGCTGTTTTAACGAAAATGTGGGAGAGCCAACCCTTCTCAACACTTGAGAGCCTCTCGACGATCACTGAGCCAGCTTTGGTGATGTCCAGCCCACAAGATGACCTTCATCCGCAAGGAGTTGCATCAAAGATTGCCAGCTCCCTCTCAAATTCGCAACTTATCGACCTGCCAGCTCGCTACTACGAGCCTGAAGCCTACAAAAAAGTGCTCAATCAACATCTATCCAAATTCCTCAAATGATCACCAAACGACTGACAACTCAACAAATCCTCGCCAATCTGAAAGCCAAGGTTGATGCCCGGATTCCCATCATGATTTCCTCGGCCGGAAGTGGGCTGGTCGCAAAGCTACAAGAGGCTGCAGGGACAGACTGCATCAACACCTTTTCTGGAGCTCGTCTTCGCGCGAATGGCATGGGAACAATGTCGATGATGTGGCCCATTCTTGACTCGAATCGCCAGACTCTGGACTACACTCGTGAGGACATCATGCCTGCCCTCGACGGCAAGGCCTTCGTCTGTGCCTGCCTCAACGCCAATGACCCCCTCAAAGATATGCGGATGGTCCTTCAGGAGTGCAAAGACATGGGAGTTCAGTCCGTCTCAAATATTGGTCCATCGATTTCTTATATCGATCATGACTCTGAAATCTTCAAGGTAATGACTT
>JALRJZ010000166.1:0-274 GCA_023261045.1 Akkermansiaceae bacterium | reverse complement strand
GCGGGGATTACCCTTCAGAATGAAATCGACATGCTCATTCTTGCCAAAGAAGAAATGGATATGGTGTCGGTCGGTCTTGCTTTTACCGAGGAGGATTCATACGCGATCTGCGAACAAGCGAAACCTCACATCTTTTGCTATCATGCTGGAACGACTAAAGGCGGAATCAAAGGCTACGATAACGGAATGACCATTGAGGAAACCGCGCAACAGACTGAGAAAGTTTACCAAAAATGCCGGGAATTAAGCCCAGATACGCTTTTAGTGGCTCACG
>JALRJZ010000165.1 GCA_023261045.1 Akkermansiaceae bacterium | reverse complement strand
AGATTTCCAACCCGGCGCCTCTCCGCCGAGGAAATCAGAGACACCTTTCTCCAAGTCAGCAAGAAGCTCGATCGAAAGATGGGCGGACCTGGGTTTCGCCTCTATGACTACCAGCAGGACAATGTCGCCACTTACGTCCCCCTCGACGAACATGGAGAGCACACCTACCGGAGGGCCATTTACCACCAGAATGCACGCGCTTCCATCATCGATCTGATGAGCGACTTCGATCAACCTGACTGCGCTTTCTCCTCACCCCGGCGAACCAAAACAACGACGGCTCTCCAGGCCCTTACCATGCTCAACCACTCCTTTACCCTCGACATGGCCAACGCCTTGGCAAAAAGAGCGCAAGAGGCCGCATCAGACGACCCAAGCCAAGTCCAAGCCTTGTTTTCCTTTCTCTATCAAAGGCGAGCGGAAGCCGACGAGCTTTCTCATGCTCTAACTCTCGTGCAAGATCATGGACTCCGAGCCCTCTCCCGAGCCCTTCTTAATTCCAGCGAACTCATCTACCTCGACTAACATGGACATGGACTTTCTTGCGAAGCCACCTGAAATCGATCGTCGGCAATTCCTCGGAAATGTCACCACGGGCTTAATGGGTATTAGCCTCGCAAACTTAATGGCACAGGAAAACAGCCCACCCGGGTGGTCACCTGGCCAAGGCACTCACTTCCCAGCGAAGGCAAAGCGTGTGCTTCAGATCTTTTGCCCTGGTGCGGTCTCGCACATGGATCTCTGGGATTACAAGCCCATGCTCGCCAAAATGGAGGGCCAACCTCTCCCGGGCGAAGAGGAGATGGTCTCCTTCCAAGGCAAGAACGGCAACATCATGAAAAGCCCGTGGGAATTTCAACCCGCCGGAGAAAGCGGGAAGATGATCACCTCCATGCTTCCCCACATGGTAAAGCACATCGATGACATTGCCTTTCTCCACGGGATGTCCTCCAAATCAAACACCCACGGGCCGGGGTGCGTCTTTATGGGCACCGGACACGCCACCGAAGGCTTTCCTGCTGCGGGGGCTTGGTCAAGCTATGCCCTGGGTAGCCTCAACAACCAGCTACCAACCTACGTGGCCATCCCAGACGTGCGAGGAGAACCTCCTAACGGAAAAGCAAACTGGAGCAACGGCTTTCTACCGGCGAAACATCAAGCCCTGATGATGGCTGCCCACCAACCGATTCGTAACCTTGCGCGCCCAGGGGCTATTAGTAAGGACGAAGAGCTACAAACCAGAAAATATCTTGATTTGCTCAATGGTAAATATGCCTCACAGCGACCTGCTGAGGACGACTTAAAAGCAAGAATGAGCGCCTATCAATTAGCCGCCGCAATGCAGCTCTCAGCCCCCGAGGTTGCTGATCTTCAGGCAGAGCCAAAGCACATCAGAGAGCTTTATGGGACCGATTCGCAAAACCCCTATCTTGCCGGTTATGCCAAAAACTGCATTCTCGCACGCAGGCTTCTTGAGCGAGGCGTGCGCTACGTCAACCTTTACTGTGCATCGCGGGCCAGCGGTGTAGATGGAAAACTCAATTGGGATGCCCACAAGACTCTAAAAGCTGACTACGAACGCCATCTTCCCATCTTTGACCAACCAACCGCCGCTCTCTTGACCGACTTGAAGCAGCGAGGCCTCTTGCAAGATACCTTAGTGATTTGGTGCAGCGAATTTGGACGCATGCCCACCCACCAACACAATACTCAAGGCCGAGATCACAACCCAGACGCCTTTACCCTCTGGATGATGGGTGCCGGAGTCAAAGGAGGCGAGAGCTATGGCTCAACTGATCAATTCGGAAGACGAGCGCAAGAAAACCCAACTACGGTTTGGGATTTTTGGTCGACAGTTCTCCACCTCTTGGGCCTCGATTACACCAAGCTCTCTTACTACCACAATGGCTTTGAACGCCGACTGACCGATGTTCACGGTGGCGTGATCCAAAGCATCCTTGCCTGAGCCCCCTAGAGAATCTTGTTCAAACGCTCATTGAGATCTTTAAGGCTCGGCATCCCCAAGACTACCAATCCTGAGTCAAACCATATTGCTGCGCGAGCTCGAGAAGATCACCACGCATGGGCCACTCATCAGGTCGTTCAGTAGGCGCCTCATGGCGCTTGCTCGCGCCCTTGAGCATCATGCACCCAGTATTGTCACCCATTGAGCGAATGGCTTCAACTTCCTCTTGGCTAAATCTAAAATCCTCGGGCAGAGCGGCGTAATCGCGAATCTTGTCTTCGATAGGCACGGCGTCATCGCCCGCTTCTTGAATCACGGTCGGAACCACACATTTGACAGGCTCTTGGGAGAGATTCCACGCCGATGCAAATTGGATCATACTTAAGCCATGCTTCGCTGCGATGTCTCTCATGGGAGCCATTCTCTCATTGCCATGTTCAACCCAACCTTCTGGACGATAGGTCCGATGGTCGCCCGGTCGGAATTCGTGCCCGGGGAGCATATCACCATGGAAAAGCCCGCCATAATCAACCACGCGCGTTAGGATATCGACGCCATTCTTTTTGGCTGAAGCAAGCACATGCTGCCCTGGCCACGGCTCAAGTGGATTTAAGATCACCATGGCCCAATCGATGAGCTCACCAAAGTTCTCGAAGGCATGAAGCATATCGAGCGTAAAGCCATTGGCCGGCCCGGGAGCAATCCCCAGGCGATCGGTGAGTCCTTCTTGCTTAAGAGTCGCCATGGCCTTCCATACCGCATCGCTGGTGTATCCCAACTCGTCGGGATTATGCAACATGACAAGATCAAAACGATCGGCACGACAATCACGCAGAGAGCTCTCAGATGCCCTACGAAGGAAATCAAGATAGCCCTCGGAAGAACGAAGAGCTGGATTGGTGAAGCGGGGGTAGCCCTTGCTTCCCTCTCTCTCTCCATCAATAAAGTCATGACCAATCATCCCCACCAAGCAATAGCTATCACGGGGGTAATCAGAGAGCACCTCCCCTAGCGAGGCATCTGCCTTTCCAGTCCCATAGACATCGGCGGTGACAAAGGTGCGAATCCCCGCCTCGTAGGCAACGCGGATGCATTCCTGGTAACGTTGCTCGTCGAGAACTTCACCAAAGTGCATGTAACGCCCACCACTCCAAGTTCCGTATGCTGTCCGGGTCAGATTCATGGACGAAAGAAACTTCATCCTTGCCGGATTTTCAAGACCGAAGGGTCATCTCTTTCCAATCACGAAATTAAAATAAGCCTCCCAAAGCTGCCACCCTCCAAAAACCCAAGTCACTGCTGCGAGCGAGAGGAAAGGCCCGAAAGGAAGGGGGCGACCAAAACCAACTCGAGCCACCACCGCTGCTACAATAGCGAAGATCGAACTTGCGAAAACAACGTAGATCACCGAGGCCCACCCGAGAAAAGCCCCAATCATCCCCAGCAAATGAGGATCTCCCATTCCCATCGCCTCTCGTGGGATGGAAACCTCTGTGGCCTTTCCAGCGAGAGATTTGAGCTTCGCAATGCTCCACTTTCGCTCTCCGATCGAAAAATCATCCCTCCGGATTCTCACTTCTTTGCCTGGAGCCCTCTGCCCATCCACTTGAAATCCATGCCCATGGATCACTAACTCGTCAGTGGGCCGAAAAAAAAGATCATCCCACGAGTAGCCCTCGCCATCAATCACCCAATGGAGCTGCTCACTCTCCCCGAAGCCTTCTTGGAGCTTCCACGTAATTGCCTCGGTGAATGACCGCTTCTTGGTCCCCCAGATCAGCTTACCGAGAAGAACCACACAATAAAGCCCTCCAAAGCCCGCGAGCCACCCAAGCCCAGACTCCCTTAATCCGATCCAACCAGAATACCAGCGAATCCCCTTTAGAAGATTTAAAAGATCGGAACAAAAAAGACTTCCAAGAGCCGCAATCACGACTCCAGCGGTCGTCCAAATAATTGGAATGACCTGATGTTCCCCATCAATGAAGGAGATCGTCACGAGAATGATCAACATCATCATTGAAAGGATCGCCCCACCCATGGGCAGCACCGACCACGCCGCAAAGAAAAGACCTCCCGTTAAGACTTCCACCAACAAATACCGAACTGAAATCGGTTGCTGACAATGGCGGCATTTCCCTCGCTGAACAACCCAAGTTAAAACAGGAAGATTCTGCCACCAAGGAAGCGTCGCCTTGCAGGACGGACAAAAGGAACGCTTAGGATCGTTCACCGAGAGACCCCGCGGTATTCGGTGAATGGCAACATTGAGAAAAGAACCAATACAGAATCCGATGGCCAAAATTCCCCAACCCATCACTTGACTGTTCCAAATCTCGAGCACGGAGGCAGAGTAGAATGCTTTTTGACAGAATTCGAATCAATTCCCTGTTGCCAGAACGCTCCATTCCCCTAAGCCTCCAACACGTCACCAATGAAATCACAACAAGAGCTCGCCATTGAATCTGCGCACACACTGCGCAGAGCCGGGTATCTTGTTTACTTTGCCGGAGGCGCAGTCCGAGACCAACTCCTTGGCAAAGAACCCAAGGACTACGACTTAGCGACCTCAGCAACGCCAGAGCAAATTAAAGCACTCTTCCCCCACTCTGATGCTGTTGGAGAGCATTTCGGAGTCATCATCGTGAAGGGACACGGACAGATCATCGAAATCGCCACATTCCGCACCGACGGATCCTATAAAGATGGCCGACGCCCAGAACATGTTGAATTCTCAACACCTCAGGAAGATGCCCAACGAAGAGACTTTACTATCAACGGCCTTTTCCAAGATCCTTTTTCTGGAGAGATTCACGATTTTGTCGGCGCACAAGCTGACCTCAAGGAGCAAGTGATCCGGGCCATTGGTGAGCCGGAGGAAAGATTTCAAGAAGATGCGTTAAGGCTCTTGCGCGCGATCCGCTTTGCCGTCGTCACTGAATTTGAAATTGAGACAACAACCCTCTCGGCCATCCAATCTTGTTCGCACCTCCTTTCCAAAATCTCGCCCGAGAGGATTCGTGATGAATTTTCAAAAATCATCACTGCTCCTGATCGAGCACGAGGACTAGACCTTTTAACAACCACTGGCCTTGCTCGAGAATTTCTCCCTGAACTCTATGATCTGCAAGGGTGCAAGCAGCCTCCTCAATGGCACCCAGAGGGAGACGTCTACGTGCACACTCAGATTGCCCTCTCCCTATTGGACTCCCCTTCTCTTCACCTCGCTTTGTCCGTGCTGCTCCACGACATTGGAAAACCCGCCACGCAAAGCTGGGACCCAGAATGCGAACGTTTTCGCTTCAATGGCCACGATAAAGTGGGAGCTGAAATGGCTGAGAGAATCCTCAGGCGCTTACGCTATTCCAATCAGACAATCACTGACGTCTCATGGATGGTCTCAAGGCACATGAAATTCATGCACGTCCAAGAGATGAGAACCTCGAAGCTCAAACGCTTTATGGCTGCTGAAACATTCGCCATGGAACTCGAGCTTCACCGAGTCGATTGTGAGAGTTCCAATGGCTTTCGAGACAACTATGATTTTCTGCTTCGCAGGAGGGAAGAATACGCCAACGAACCCCTGATTCCCACCCCACTCATCAGCGGAAAAGATCTCATGGCAAAATTCAATCTTCCCTCCGGCCCCAAAATAGGAGAAATCCTCCGCGCGGTGCAAAACGAGCAATTGGAGGGTCGCCTAGTTGACAAATCCGGCGCCTTCGATTTCATCCAAGAAAGATTTTCTCTATGAGTAGTATCCCGACTGAACACGACGATCCAATCAACGCGCAAATATTAGCCGTCTCTGAAGACCTCATTGC
>JALRJZ010000164.1:332-5817 GCA_023261045.1 Akkermansiaceae bacterium | reverse complement strand
AAGCCCCCCTTGAACATGAAAAATACCATGCTCATATTCGATATAAGACAGGATGCTAAATAGTGCGGGACAGTTCCAAGGAGACATACCGAGGTATTTGGCCTGGAACGTGAATGCAAGTTTGAGGCGGTCATCCTTGAAATAATTCGAGAGAACGTCCATGACGGATTTTGTCGTCGCGACGTAAGGCAAGGCCCGAATCAGGTTCGGATCAAGGTAGCTAGAGAGAGAGTGATAGGATTTTAAGAGACAGGGGAATATGGTCTTAAGTTTGGGCGCGTGGTCATCCATGAAGCGCAGAAAATTCTCTGCTTCTCCAGGGAAAGCTTTTTCGATATTTGCGGCCATTTGCTGGCGATTACAGCTCGTTTCCAGTGAAAGGTTGCCCCATGTCAATCGAGTCATGGGGTCAAGTTTTACAAAGTCGAGGTAGTCCTCGGGCTTGCGCCCTGTCTCAGCGAAGACCTCATCCAAGGTGAATTTCTGGTGAAGGAAGGTCGGGCCCGTATCATGACTGTAGGGGCCATCTTGAAGGTTTCTATTTCGACCACCCGGAACATCGTTTTTTTCAAGGATCGTCACATCATACCCTCGATGAGCCAAAAGCATTCCGGCGGTGAGTCCCCCTGGTCCAGCTCCAATGATTATGATTTGTTTTTTCAAAGTATCTTCCTTTGTTGCTGAGTTGTGATCGTTTTTATTTTGTGCCGAAACGTGAATCTAGAGAAAGTTTTTTAGAGAGATTTCTACTGTTTTTTGCCTTTTCAGCTTGAGAAAGCCCCTAAATCTCTGGTTGTTTGAAAACCCTATCAGTCAAGACCTCCCAACGACCAGCTAATTTCATCCTGGACTGACCGATTGCAACTCAAATTTCGAGCGTGAGGTGCTGGGTGCTTTTTTGATGCTCATGAATTCAAAGACTCAGGAGCTATCTGGAATGAAAATGATGGTGCAAAAGCATGGCAATGAGGCTCCCTAGGCGGGAGTTAGGCTTACGGGGCAGACTTTCAGTTCGGCAGTTTGAGTGATGGGATCGTAACCCGACCCAGTGAGAACGTTGATATTGGTCTCCGCGAAGCTAAATGAAGTAAAGACCGTGCCTCTTGGAGAACGAGTGGTTGTCTCGACCTTGAGGATCACCTCACCACGTCGGCTTGCCATTCTTACAAAGCCTCCATCTTGAAGTTCCCATTGTTTTGCATCCTCTGGGTGAACCTCAAGAGTTTCCTCGCTCAGGAGATAGTCAATACCGCTCGCTCTTCCTGTCTGTGTGCGGGTATGGTAGGCTTGCAAACGACGTCCTGTAGTGAGCCATACGGGGTATTTTTCATCAATCACTTCAGCGGGATCTCGATAACCAATGATTTTAAAAAGACCTGGCTTTGCATCTTTAAACTCATCTTCATGCAAGATGGGAGTGCCTGGGTGGCCTTCTTCGGGAACTGGCCACTGATAGTTTCCATCGCCAATGTTATCCCAGTTGAGCCCGGCGTAGATGGGGGAAAGCGAGCAAAGTTCGTTGAAGACATCTTTCGCGGATTGATAGTCGAAGCCGGTCACCCCAAGCTCGCGCGCTATTTGCGAAATAATCCACCAATCAGGTTTTGAATCTCCATGAGGAGTGACAGCTGCCCGCAACCGTTGGACTCTACGCTCGGTATTTGCTTGGACGCCATCTGTCTCCCCCCAGGCGGATGCTGGCAAGACGACGTCGGCTAGTTGAGCCGTCTCTGTGAGAAAAATATCAATGACAACAAGATGATCCAAAGATTCTAACGCCCGTTGGCAATGATTTCGATCGGGATCGGTGACGACAGTATTTTCACCATCAATGAGCATCGCATGAATGCCATCTCCCGCAAGATTGAGTGCGGTGACCTTGGTCATGGATTGCCCGAGATCAAGCTCAGGTTGATTGTAGGCGTTTTTAAATTTCTCGTGAAATTGAGGATCCTCAACCGGTTGAAATCCGGGGTAGTTTGCAGGAACAGCGCCACAATCTCCTGCTCCCTGAATATTATTTTGCCCCCGCATTGGGTTGATTCCTGTTCCTTCTTTTCCGAGATTTCCTGTTAGTAGTGCGAGATTGCAGAGGGACTGGACATTGTCGACCCCACAAATGTGTTCGGTGATGCCGAGGGTGTAGTAGATGGCGCCTCTCTCTGCTTGGCTGTACCAGAGCGCCGCCGTTCTGATGTCTTCTGCAGGAACTTCACAAATCTTCGATGCCCATTCAGGAGTAAACTCAGCTAAGTGGGACTGAAACTGTTCAAATCCCTCCGTGCGCTCATTGATGAACTGCCCATCGATCAAATCCTCGCTCACGATGACGTGGGCCATTGCTAGAAGAAGTGCGACATCTGAACCGACCCGAATGGGAAGATGAAGGTGAGCTAATTCTGCGAGACGTGTTTTCCGAGGGTCTGCGACCACCAGTTTTGCGCCTTTCTTAAGAGCCTTTTTGAGACCGGTTGCCGCAACAGGGTGGCACTCGGTCATGTTTGTTCCGATGGCAAAGATGGTATCGGGCTTATCCATGTCCTTAAGAGGATTGGACATTGCACCTCGTCCTATTTGAGCCGCCAGACCGGCGACTGTTGGAGCGTGTCAGGCTCGACTACAGTTATCAATATGGTGAGTGCCAAACCCCGCTCGGATAAACTTTTGCATGGTGTATGCTGCTTCATGGGGAGCTCGTCCAGAGGCAATTCCATAGACGCTATGCCGACCATATTTTGCCTTCGCTCGAGCAAACCCTTTTGCGGCGGCCTTCAGTGCCTCATCCCACTCGACTTCTTTGAATGTTCCGTCAGCTTGCTTGATGAGAGGTTTTTTTAGTCGGTCTTCGTGTTGAATAAAATCGAAAGTGAACTGACCTTTGATACAGAGAGCTCCTTTGTTGGCAGGCCCTTTCATGGCTGGTTGAGCTCCGACGATTTTGTTGCCTTTGGTCATCAAATCAATCGAACAACCAACCGCGCAATAAGGGCAAACCGTTCGGGTTTTCTTGATTTCCTCAGGAAGTTCTGCCGAGCGAAGTGCCTTCTTGTCAGCTAATGCACCCGTGGGGCAAGTCTGCACACATTGTCCGCAAAAAGTACAATCAGAGTCCCGAAGATCGTGATCAAACTCAGTGGTGATTTGGGTTTTAAACCCTCGGTTTGCCACCGAGATTGCATAGTCTCCCTCCTGCTCGGCACACACTCGAACGCAGCGGTAACAAGAGATACACTGTTCATAATCTCGGAGAATAAATGGGTTGGCATCCTTGAAATTTGAGGTTCCGGATTTAGCTCCTTGAAAACGTCCATTGCGTGCTCCGTATTTGTTCACGAGAGCACTTAATTCCTGAGAGGCAAATCCACTGAGAGGATTTGGTTGGGTATCACGATTTTCTGAACTGACGAGCTCGAGGAGAGTTCGTCGCATTTTCTCAATCTCGGGAGGGGCGGTTTGGACAACCATCCCATCCGTTGCCTTGGTCGTGCACGAAGCCACGGGATTACGAATCCCTTCAACCGAAACGACACAGAGGCGACATCCTCCGAAGGCCTCGAGACGTTCGTCATAACACAAGGTTGGGATGTTTTTTTGAAGCCTTTTGGCAACTTCATAAATGGTCTCTCCTTCACTAAAGAATATGGTCTCTCCATCGATTTTTATCGAAGGGCCTGAGGCAAAAGTGGAGTTTGGTTCGTTGATCATGGGGCTTGAAATGCGTTTTGAGTGGCTTTTGCGACTTGTTCAGGGAAATATTTTTGGAGCGATTCGGTGATGTGAGGTGCTGCCATTCCTAAACCGCAGGCAGAGGTTGTTTTCATCGTTTCTCCGATTTCGTTGACTTCGGTCACCCAGTTTTCGGGAGAGAGATTTTTGATTTCACCTCCAAGTCTTTCGGTGAGTCGCTGGGTGCCGATGCGACAGGGGAAGCACTTCCCACAGGATTCGTGAGCGAAAAAGGACATGGCATCATGAGCGGCTTTGACCATGTCACGAGTATCATCAAAGACCATAATTCCGCCTGCTCCTAGAAATGATCCGTGAGAGCGAATACAAGGATCATCTAATGTTAAGGTGTCTAGGATTTGATGTCCAAGAAAGCCACCCGAAAGCCCTGCCATGGTAACGGCTTGGATGGAGCGGCCTTCTAAGGGGCCTCCTGCCCAATCATAGAGGAGTGTTTTAAGCGGGAGTCCGATGGGGATCTCGTAATTCCCGGGGCGCAGGATATCTCCTGAAAGCGAGATGAGTTTCGTGCCTGCATGTTCACCGAGGCCCAGAGATTGATACCAATCTGGTCCATTTTGAATAATCTTGGGAACAGCGCAGAGTGTTTCAACATTATTGACCGCAGTTGGTTTGTCTTCGAAGCCGTGAGTGACTGGGAAGGGTGGTTTATTTCGAGGGAAGGGGTGCTTTCCTTCGAGGGAGTTTAAAAGAGAACCTTCTTCTCCGCAGATGTAAGCTCCAGCTCCACGTCGAAGATAAAGTTGGAATTCAAATCCTGATCCTAAGACATCCTTACCGAGCAAGTTCTCTTGATAGCATTCGGCAAGACACTTTTCGAGTAGGGCGTTCGTTTCGGGATACTCGTAGCGGAGATAAATGAATCCGCGGTTCGCTCCGGTAGCATAACCGGCTATGATCATTCCCTCGATGAGAGCGAAAGGATCGTAATCCATCAAGGTTCGGTCTTTGAAACATCCTGGCTCGCCCTCGTCGGCATTACAAACAATTGATTTTGGATGCCGATCGCAGTCTGCGACTGCTTTCCATTTGAGTCCGGTGGGAAAGCCTGCTCCTCCACGACCTGCTAACTTTGAGGCGGTGATCGTCTCGATGATTTGGGTTGGAGTCGAAGCGAGAACTTTTTCCAACGATTCAAAAGGATAGTTTTTAAGACTGTTTCTTCCAGGTTCTCTGATTTGGGCAAAAAGTGCTTCTTGATAACTTCCGGGATAATCAGGTGGGAGGGGAGAGGGGTGAGCTTGGAGACTTTGAGCTGTTGTTCCAGAAAGGGTTTGGTGTCCTTGAAGGACAGGAACATAAGTGTCACACCTGCCGGAACAGGGCATTTCAGTGGCTTCACTTCCTTGGTCTTTAAGATCTTGAAGGATGTCGTGAGCTCCGTGTAGGCAGCAGATATTTCCGGTGCAGACTCGAGGCGCTTTTAATCCCCCAGGATTTCGGGATAAATGATGATAGAAAGTGACGGTTCCGTAGAGGTCAGCAAGAGGGATTTGGAGAGATTTGGAAATTGTGCGCAGTGCTTCATCTGAAAGGTAGCCGTCACGATCATGGAACGCATGTAAAACTGGGAGAAGGGGTGCCGGTTCATCCTTCCAGCGGTTAATGAGATCCAAATCATTCTCAGCGATGACCATGCTAGAAGAATGGCAAACCCGTGGCAGTGTGCAAGTTGGGAAATACGGTTTTCATTAGTGCCCGAATGTTGATCAGAGACCCACTCGGAGAATGATTTCCT
>JALRJZ010000164.1:0-322 GCA_023261045.1 Akkermansiaceae bacterium | reverse complement strand
GAGAAATGATAGGAACAATCGAGGGAGGCTATTGATTGGAACCAAATGCGAAAAAATAGGGTGTTGATCAGAGCTCAGTTACGTCTGAGGTCCACTTGTTTTCTGAGAAGCCGCTGTTTGTGGTTGCTCAGATTTTGGGTCGACGATTTTCACCTTTGCGCCATTGGGCATATTACTGATGCGAGAGGTCACGAGGTGCCAGCCCTCTTCGAGATCGTCTCTGACAATGAGGTTGGTTTCATCGGTCCAAATAGGATCAATTCTTTGTCGGAGGATGGTAAAATCGGCGGGGTCAATGATGGTGATTTCTCGTGGACTTCTT
>JALRJZ010000163.1 GCA_023261045.1 Akkermansiaceae bacterium | reverse complement strand
GAGTATGAACGTCTCGAACCTCAAAACCAGCACGGTCACGGTTGAGACCACCAGGTCCAAGAGCTGAGAGACGTCTCTTGTGTGTCAACTCGGCAAGTGGATTGGTTTGGTCCATGAACTGAGAGAGCTGTGAGCGCCCAAAGAAATCACGGACAACCGCGCTCAACGCCTTCGGATTGATGAGCTTTTGTGGGGTCATCCCCTCAATGTTCACATCAAAAAGAGTCATTCTCTCTTTCACGAGGCGCTCTGTGCGAGCCAAACCAACACGACACTGGTTCGCTAAAAGCTCACCCACCGCACGCACGCGACGTGATCCAAGGTGGTCGATATCATCTAAGATTCCCTCCCCTTTCTTGAGACCAAGGAGATACTTTGTTGCATGAAGGAAATCCTTACCCACCATGATGCGCTCGTTGTCATCGACATCAATACGCAGCTTTTGATTGATCTTATAACGTCCTACGCGGGTTAAGTCATACTTCTTCGGATCAAAGAACAAACGCTTGAGAAGAGCACGCGCGTTTGCGGCAGTCGGAGGATCTCCAGGACGAAGCTTCCGGTAGATGTCCTTCAGGGCAGACTCCTCATCGAAGGCTGGATCTTTCTTCAGAGATTTTACAAGAACCTCATCTTCGCTCGCATCGATCACCTCGACGGTTTTTTGACCGAGAGCGACAAGCTGACGAACAACTCCAATTGAGAGTGGTTCGTATGCGCGAGCGACGACCACCTCGCCGTCTAAAATATCCTCAAATGGCATCAACGAAGCAAGCGACTCTTCGTTCATCTTATCGCTAATCTTGAGCTTCTGGATGTTGTAGAAATTGGAAACAAGATCTCGCTCAGTTGGATAACCCAACGCCCGCAGGAATGTCGTTACGAGGAACTTACGACGGCGACGTCTCCGATCAAGGTAGACGTATGCCAAGTCATTGGTATCAAATTGAACCTCCAGCCATGAACCACGATCAGGAATAATACGGAAAGAATGGAGAATCTTACCGTTCAGGTGGATCGATTTCTCAAAGCAAATACCCGGCGAACGGTGAAGCTGAGAAACGATCACGCGCTCTGCCCCGTTAATGACGAAAGTCCCCCTTCTTGTCATCATTGGGAGTTCTCCCATATATACACGCTCCTGTTTGGTTCCTGTGTCATCCTTCAGGTTGAAAGTGACGTAAAGAGCGGCAGAAAAGGTCTCACCTGTCCGGAGAGCATCAAGAGCACTCGATTTGGAATCCTCGATGTCATAAGAGACGAAACCGAGCTCAATGGTTTCATCATAGGATTTAATTGGAAACACCTCCTGAAAGACAGCCTGAAGGCCAGTTTCAGTTCGCTGGGAAGGGGGCACATCTTTTTGAAGAAAGTCTTCATAAGACTTAGACTGCACCTCGATTAAGTTAGGCGGCTCGATGACCTCCTCGATGGTTCCAAAGTATTCTCGCTTCATGATATTAGGATCCGGATGAACTTTTGCGCCAAGCCCCTATGGGGATTGACGACAACTGTGGTTCTGGAATTGCAATTCCGTATGTGACTGGTTGTGAGACTGGGCACGAACGGAGGAGAAAAATCAATGGTGGCTGATTACTCTCCTCCGACCGAGCCCAACTCCGGCCGAAGCCGAAGTTGGGGGAATCGGAATTGACTACTTGAGCTCAACCTTAGCACCAGCTTCTTCAAGCTTAGCCTTGGCTGCCTCTGCAGCGTCCTTCGCAACACCTTCAAGAATTGGTGCTGGAGCGCTCTCAACGAGCTTCTTCGCGTCAGCAAGACCAAGTCCGGAAGCAACTTCGCGAACAGCCTTAATGACGGCGATCTTGTTGCCACCTGCCTCAGCAAGGACAACGTCGAATTCTGACTTCTCTTCAGCAGCACCGCCTTCGTCACCACCAGCAGCGGCAACTGCGACAGCAGCAGCAGGAGCAGCGGCAGAAACGCCCCACTCTTCTTCGAGATGTTTAACTAATTCAGCAGCTTCCAAGACGGTAAGCTTGCCGAGTTCTTCTGCAATTTTTGTAATGTCTGACATTGTTTTGTTTTGTCGGTATTGTCGCGCTCGGAGCTTCCGAGCATTTCAGGCCTACAGCTGTCGGCCCGACAAGGAACCAGTTTTGTTTTCCAAGAACTCTTCAAATCAACAAGTGACCCTCCGAGAACTATCCGTTCAAATTGTTTTTTGTTACTTTTCTTAGTCGAATTTCGCTTTGATGACACGAGCCAACGATGCACCAGGCTCGTTGATCGTCCGAAGAAGCTTACCAGCTGGGGCGTTGAGGACACCAAGCAACTGAGCAAGAAGAACCTCACGTGCAGGAAGCTTACCAAGCTCGGTGACTTGATCCGCTGAAAGAACCGCACCATCAAGGATGGCTGCTTTCACTTCAGGACGCTTAAACTCCTTCTGAAAGTTTGAGATCACTTTTGCAACAGCGCAAACGTCGCTATCACCGGTGACAAAGGCAGTCTGACCAACAAGTTCAGCGCCAAGATCTGGAAGACCTGAGTCAGCAAGGACCCGCTTCATGTAAGTGTTCTTGGCAACATGGCACTCGGCGCCATTTTCAGCAAGGCGCTTACGGAGCTCGTTAAACTCAGGCACCGTTGTTGCAGTGTAATCAACAACAATGACGAAAGCTGAGTCATCAACGCGCCCCTTGATTTCGTCGAGAATGTATTTCTTATCTGGATTCATGGTTACGCGTAGGATTAGGCAGTAAAATTAGAGAGATCAAGGTGGATGCCGGGCAGCATCGAACCAGCCAAGGTGAAGCTTTGCAGGTAATTCCCCTTTGCAGAGGCAGGCTTGGCCTTCTGAATGCTTTCAGCAAGAGCGGTCACGTTTTCGGAAAGCTGCTCTTCTGAGAATGAAAGCTTTCCAACAGCAGCGGCGATGTTCGCGCCTTTATCAACTTTGTAATCGATGCGTCCCGCCTTGACAGCATTCACAGCAGCCGCCGTGTCGTCAGTCACTGTTCCGGTCTTGGGGTTTGGCATCAAACCACGAGGTCCGAGAACGCGAGCGACTTTACGAACTTCAGTCATTGCGTCCGGCGTCGCGATTGCGGCATCAAAATCGACAAAGCCACCCTGAACCTTCTTGATGAGATCTTCGAAACCAACTTCGTCAGCCCCTGCCTTTTCGGCGGCTTTAGCGGCATCGCCCTGTGCGAACACGATGACTCGGACGCTCTTACCAGTGCCGTGAGGAAGAGCCACCGACCCGCGAACCATTTGGTCGCTCTTGCGGGGATCCACTCCAAGGTGAGCCGAAAGAGTGACGGTTCCGTCAAACTTTGGTCCTGGTAACTTCTTCAGGAGGGCAACAGCGTCGGGAATGGAATAAAGCTTCCCCTTCTCGATCTGAGCCGCGGCCTGAACGTATCTTTTGCTACTTTTGCTACTCATTGTTTATTTTTGCAGTGCAATCGGAGAACTCAAGTTTCCCTCCTGCGTGGTGTGACATCGAGTCGTTCGATGCCAAAAATGGATTACCCTTCGATTTTGAGGCCCATTTGACGGGCAGTTCCTTCGAGGATTCTTGCGGCGGCCTCCCGATCAGTGGTGTTGAAATCAACGATCTTGCGCTCGACAACCTCCATGAGCTGCGCGCGGCTAATCTTCCCACATGCAGCCTTATTTGGTTCAGCGGAACCACTCGCAATCCCAGCTGCCTTCTTGAGGAGAACCGCTGCAGGTGGTTGCTTAGTTTCAAACGAGAACGAAGCATCCTTGTAAACGGTAATAACGGTCGGGAGAAGGTCACCGGCTTGCGACTGAGTCGCTGCGTTGAAATCCTTACAGAAACCCATGATGTTGACCCCAGCCTGACCCAATGCTGGACCCACGGGAGGAGAAGGATTTGCCTGCCCAGCTTGGATCTGGAGTTTGAGAACTTGTTTTACTTCCTTGGCCATGATTTATTGTAGGTGAAAAATTGTTGCCTAAACTGGCAGAGAGGGTGTGGATGATAATTTAAGAAAATGTCAAGACTTGTTTAGGCTTTTTCAACTTGCCAGTATTCGAGCTCAACGGGCGTTGAACGACCAAAAATAGAGACTGCAACGCGCATTTTACCGCGCTCAGGATCGATTTCCTCGACCACTCCGGTCTGAGATTCGAAGGGCCCATCAGAGACCTTAACACTATCGCCAACTTCAAATTCGATTGAGGGACGCACACTGCTTTCACGCTCTTCGATCTGACTGAGCATGCTGGCAACTTCCTTAGGTCGCATCGGGATCGGCTTGTTTTTTGCCCCTGCGAAACCAATTGCTCCATCAAGCTGCTGCATAAAAGACCAAGTGTCTTCAACGACTTCGTTAGAAGAATCCAACAGGTGCATGTTCATAATCACATAGCCCGGGAAGAACTTCTTCTTGAGTTCGGTCTTTTTGCCCGCACGCACTTCAGAAACGAGCTCGGTAGGAACGAGCACGTTGAAAATCTTGTCTCCAAGCTCTTCAGATTCAACAAGGCGCTCGATACGAGCCTTCACCTTCGCCTCCTGTCCGGAGAGAACGTGAACAACATACCATTGGTCTTTAGGGGCAGGGATGGTTGGCATGACGAGATAAAAAGGAGCAGAATTTGGCCAGAAATTGAAAAATTGAGGGGAGCTTATTTGGCAAGCCCGCCTAAGAAACCAACCGCTTGGGTGTGCACGAGATCCCACAGCGCGACATAGGCAGCAAGAAGAATCACAGCAATCAGCACAACGACGGTCGAATCGATCAGTTCCTTGTATTTCTTAAATCCACGCACTTTGGGATCAGATTCCCAGGGCCATGATGCTTTGCGAAGCTCAGTTTTGACTTCGCCGATGAATTTAAAGATTTTTTGGAACATTGGATAAAGGGTCTAAGAATTACCGAAAAGTGGCAGGACAGACAGGACTCGAACCTGCAACCCTCGGTTTTGGAAACCGATGCTCTACCAATTGAGCTACTGTCCTAAACTTTTCGAGAATGTTGAGAGATTTTGAGGCGACTGAGGGGCACCCCTTTCCGGGGTGCCCCTGTTTGAAAACCAGCCGACAGGTTGAAGCCTTCACAAGAAGAGTTCAATCTGCCTTAGAATCGAAATTACTCGATGATATCGCCGACGCGTCCTGCACCGACAGTGCGACCACCTTCGCGGATCGCGAAGCGCATGGATTTCTCCATCGCGATTGGTGTGATCAACTCGATTGTCAAGCTGACGTTATCACCAGGCATCACCATTTCAACACCATCAGGAAGTGCGATTGATCCAGTCACGTCGGTCGTTCTGAAGTAGAACTGAGGACGGTAGTTGCTGAAGAATGGAGTGTGGCGTCCACCTTCGTCCTTCGAGAGAACGTAGACCTCTGCGCTGAACTTGGTGTGTGGAGTCACAGAACCAGGCTTCACGATACACTGACCACGCTCAAGGTCATCTTTCTTAAGTCCGCGGACGAGAAGACCAACGTTGTCACCTGCACGGCCTTCGTCAAGAAGCTTACGGAACATCTCAATGTCAGTAATGGTGGTCTTTTGAGTGTCGCGGATACCGACAATCTCAACTTCTTCCATCTTCTTGATGATACCACGCTCAACACGACCAGTTGCAACCGTTCCACGACCTTCGATCGAGAACACGTCTTCCACTGGCATGAGGAAATCTTGGTCAACAGGGCGCTCAGGCTCTGGGATGTAGCTATCAACAGCATCCATGAGCTTGACGATATTTTCTTTGTGAGTCTCGTCACCTTCAAGAGCCTTGAGAGCTGAGCCCTTCACGACAGGGATGTCGTCACCAGGGAATTCATAAGCACTCAAGAGCTCACGAACTTCCATTTCGACAAGCTCGAGGAGCTCTTCGTCGTCAACCTGGTCGACTTTGTTAAGGAAAACGCAAAGGGCAGGCACTCCA
>JALRJZ010000162.1 GCA_023261045.1 Akkermansiaceae bacterium | reverse complement strand
ATGATTGTTAGCCAACGAAGCGTCTTCCTAAACATCGGTTCAAACTGCAGTTTTAAAAATGAACAAGGATATTGAAAAAGTATTGATTACAGAAGAGGCGATTGGTCGAAGACTTGATGAGGTTGCTCAAAGAATCATTGCTGATTTTTCAAATCAGGATTCGTTGCAGGTCGTCGCTATTTTAAAAGGATCGGTCTTTTTCATGGCTGATCTTCTTCGACGAATCCCTTTCAAAATCGAAATCGAATGTTTGAATGTCTCAAGTTATCACGGTGGAACGACAAGTTCCGGTCAGGTCGATTTTCTTGACCAGAAACTTCCTGACGTGCATCGCCGCTGTGTTCTTGTGGTTGATGATATTCTCGATACGGGCCAAACCCTAGGAGAGGTGAAAGCGAAGCTCACTCGACTGGGTGCAAGTGAGGTCAAGACTTGCGTGCTGATCTCTAAGAAAAAAGAGAGAGTGTGTGATCTCAAGGCAGATTACGCGGCGTTCGAAATCGATGATGAATTCGTCGTCGGATACGGCCTCGACTATCGGGGCCAGTATCGCAATTTGCCCTACGTTGGAGTTCTCAAGTCTTCTCTTGTTTCATGACGGATTCAAGGTGTGCGGTGATTCGAGAACTGGATTCACTTGATCGTGTCATTCGGCAAAATGGGAATTTGGATTATTCGGTCATCCAAGGACTCGACTTGCGTAAAGTTCCCTTAGAATGGGACAACTTATCTTGTAGAGGGAGCGTTTTTCTAGGGTGTGTTTTTCCTGAGCATCTTTCGGTTTGTGATTTTAGTGCCCGTGGTGCTCTTGTTTTTCCGGCTTTCCCAGACCTTCCATACAATCCTTTTCGGCCTGAACTCTATTGTAGAGAGGAGCTCATGGATGGTTGGAGCCCTGAGCGAGATCATAGCTTTGATCGACAGGTGTATGAACATTACGTCGAGTTTGGAAAAAAGAATCCTCACGTTTTAGAAGCGCTAGCAGAGAGGGTGCATGATCATGCAATTGATGATGCGCTGCAGGATTTGCTCGAAGGCAGGATCGAAAAGGATGGTAAAAAAAAGGTCGTGGCAATCATGGGAGGGCATTGCCAAGGGCGAGACACTGAGCAGTATCGAAGTGTTGCCCACCTGGCTCGCAAACTGACTCAAGAGGGTTTTTTTATCGCGAGTGGCGGAGGGCCTGGAGTCATGGAGGCTGCCAATTTGGGAGCTTATTTAGCAGATGAAGATTCCACGAAGCTGGAAGAGGCGATTAAAGAGCTTTCGATGGATCCAGATTTTAGGAAAGTGGGATACGTTGAAGCTGGCTTGCGAGTTCTTGATCGTTTCCCGATCGGTCAAGGAAGTTTGGCTGTGCCAACTTGGTTTTATGGCCATGAACCGACGAACCTCTTTGCGACTTTTATCGCCAAGTATTTTTCAAACTCAATTCGGGAAGATGGTCTCCTGGCGATCGCACGTTATGGGGTGATCTTCGCTCAAGGAAGCGGGGGGACCACACAAGAAATCTTCCAAGATGCCTGCCAGAACCACTACGCGACTCTAGGTGAGGTGAGTCCGATGATTTTTATGGGTAAGCAGCGCTACACAATCGATACTCCACTGTGGGAGACTTTGAATGTATTGTCGAAAGACCGCCACTATCAGGACTTACTTTTTTTGAGTGATGAGGTCGATGAAATCGTGAGTTTTATCAGAAGCAACCCACCCATTCCAAGTGATGGTTTGAAGGCTCTTGTTGATAAGGGGTAGGAGTCTCACTTGTTTGGAATTGCTGAAGCGGCGGATTGGTTTCAAATAGGATTGGAAGGTGCGTTCAGATGGGTAGCATCTAGGTATGTTTCCGACGGTCCATTCTTTGTCTTTAGACCAACCTTATGGGAGGTCCGTGGTTGAATGGCTTTGGGATAGAAAAGAGCAGTTGCCGAGCTTGATGGTGATTGTTCCTACGGCACAGAGCAGTCGGCGGATTCGACAAGGTCTAGCCGAAATGGGCGGGGTGTTATCTCCAATGGTCGTCACACCAGGTCATCTCCTTCAACTTGGAGGGCGCACTCCTGAGGTCATCGAAGTGCTCGCGTGGGTTGAGGAGCTTGAAGCAGTGGGTGATTGGAGAAAATACGATGTGCTTTTTCCACAGCCGCCATCTGATGAAACGCCAGGCTGGGCCATGTCTCTGGCTCGGTCTTTTTGTGACTTGCGTCGAAACTTGCAGGAATGTGGGCTGATGATTCGTGATGCTGCTCAGCGGATCGATCCGCTCGAAAAAGAGCGTTGGCTCCAATTGGCTAAGCTAGAGAACGGGGTGGAGACTCGTCTTAACGATTGGGGCTACCGGAGTCAAAGTTCAGAATTGTCAGCCGGGAGGATTTCCTTTCCTAAAAAGGTCACTGCGGTGGTTGTGGCTGGAGTTTTAGACCTCCCTCCAATCCTGAGTCAGATTCTTGAGCGCGAGACCTGTCGTGTTGATATTCTCCTGCCCGCGCTCGAAGAGCTCAGGGTTGATTCTTGGGGGCGCCCTTTAAAGGAATGGAACTCCGTGCCCATCGAGTGGCCCGAGCCTCATCGTGGTTCGGTAACTTTAGTGGGCAATCCTTCTCAGCAGGCTGATTG
The DNA here is from genome assembly GCA_023261045.1 of Akkermansiaceae bacterium. Taxonomy (GTDB): domain Bacteria; phylum Verrucomicrobiota; class Verrucomicrobiia; order Verrucomicrobiales; family Akkermansiaceae; genus SW10. The sequence goes on along the minus strand of JALRJZ010000162.1, from coordinate 3,291 downwards.
TGCGGTGAGGAAAGTGGCGGAGGCCAATTCGCCTTCCGAAGATGTCAGCCTGGGAACGGGGGATCAAGAGGTGGCTCCTGAGTTGGTTCGAAGCTTTGCGCGGGCTGGGTGGGTTTTGCATGATCCAGGGGCTTTGTTGCCCTCTCCGCTCATCGGTTGGTTGGGGGCTTGGCGACGTTTTCTGATCAATCCAGGGCTCAAAGAAGTGATTGATTTACTCGCTTTCACTCAGGGTAGGGCTCTGGTGAAAGGGTTTTGGACGGGAAAAGTGAGAGCTCTCTCGGGTCTTCGAGATCAGTTCCTTTCTCGGCATCTCGACGATGTCACTCGAGCGGTCACGAAAATTGAAGAGGAGTTGATCCACTCACAGTCCGAGAGAAAAAGGCGCCGCCTCGAAGGGCAGCTCAATGCAGCACGAGACGCGCAAGGAGTAATGCGAGAGTTCGGTGTTCATCGGACTCAGTTCCTGCAGGAAGGGTTTCATCGGGGAATGCAGCGGTTACTTTCTAGAATTGACCCGGAAGGGATGATTCAGGTCGAAGAGTGGTTTGTAGCGACATCAGCCGTGGCTGAGAAAGTCAATCAACCAGCGATTTTTTGGATGGATCTCCTTATTGCTGGCCTTAATTCAGTCAGTGAAGAGGTGCCCGAAGGGCGATCTCTCGATGTTCAGGGTTGGTTGGAGCTGCTCCATGATCCTGCTCGACATCTTATTGTCTGCGGGCTCAACGAAGGCCGAATTCCTAAGGGAGGAGCAAACGACCCGTGGCTGACTGAGGCAACAAGAAGGCAGCTTCGACTCTCTAGCGAACAATCACGATCAGCGAGGGACGCCTTTTTGTTGAAAGCTCTTCTAAAAATGCGGGAGGATAATGGTCGAGTTGATCTGATTGTGGGAAAGCTCTCTCAGAGTGGGGATGTTTTACTGCCTTCACGGCTTTTGCTGACAGGCAAAGACAAGTGTCTAGCCGAGCAAGTGGTTCAATTATTTGACCAAGTGAAAGCACCTGATTCAGGGGTGTCTTGGTCTCCCGAAGAGAATTGGAAATGGAAACCCAAAAAGGTCGAATCAAGAGAACGAATTTCGGTCACTGATTTCTCTCAATACCTGAGCTGCCCTTTTCGTTACTATCTAAGTCGAGTGGTGAGGATGAATGAGCCAGATCCGGAGAGAGCGGAGTGGAATCATCGGGATTTCGGTAATATCATGCACGAAGTTCTGGAGCAGTGGGGGCGTGACCCAATTGCAAGAGACTTTGTTGATTCACGTGAGATTAAAAATTGGACCCATAGCGCTCTCGACGACTTGGTAAAAAAATATTTCGGAGAGATCCTTCCGCTGGCGGTTTCTTTGCAAGTGGAATCAATGAAGCTTCGTTTTGGTTGGTTTGCCGAGATTCAGGCACAGACTCGCCTTGACGGATGGCGTGTTAAATATGTGGAGAAGGACTATGAAATTGAGGTTGGCGCAACAAAGATTGTTGGTCAGGTTGATCGGGTCGATGAACACGATACAGGAGCCATACGTGTTCTTGATTACAAAACCTCAAAGTCTGCAAAAAATGTCGTTGGGGAGCATCTAAAAAAGTTTGGCAGTGAACTCCCAAAGCATTTGCAAAATGAGGCGGTGATTGCTCCTGATGGTAAGATTTGGCGTAATCTTCAGGTTGCTCTTTATGCCGTTGCCTTGGAAAAGGTAGACTCCGTTGGATACTTTGCTTTGGGCGAGGATCGGGCAAATGTGAAAATCGAAGAGTGGCCAGATTTTGGAGACTCGGTGAAGGACTCCGCGCTGCATTGCGCCGAGTGGGTCATCGGTCAAATTAGGGAGCAAGTGTTTTGGCCACCTTCGCCAAAGGTGCGATACGATGATTTTGAAGCTCTGGCGTTGGGCCGTCACTTGGAGGAAATGGTTAATTGGGAAGGAGGAAGAGCGTGAATATCCTTTCAAAAAATTTGATGATTCTTGCTTCCGCAGGTTCTGGAAAAACTTACCAACTCGGCAATCGTATCATCGGGCGAATCGCATTGAATGGTGTTGATCCCGAGCGAATTGTTGCTCTGACTTTCACCCGAAAAGCGGCGGGCGAATTTGCTGATTCGGTTTTGACCAAGCTGGCTAAAGCAACTCTTGAGGCTGAGAAGGAAAGGGAGATTGGAGAGAGCTTGGGGCAAGAGGTTCAGGTCGCGCCGATCTTAGAGCGAATCATTCAGGCGCTTCCGAGATTGCAGCTAACGACGATGGATGGGTTTTTCTCGCGAATCGTTCATGGTTTTCAATATGAGCTCGGTCTGAATGGAGGAGCCTTCGACCTTCTTGAGGGGGAACGATTGGCTCGTGCTCAAGCAGAGATTCTCGAAGGGTTGATGCGTGATAGCTCTGAGAGCCGGATCAATTTTTATCATGCCTTTCGCAAGGCGAGCCTGGGGCGTGGACAGCAAGGGGTCCAATTTTTGCTAGAAGATTTCATCAGTAACTGGCACCGCATCTGGAAGGAAAACGTTTCCTTAGAAATATTTGGAAATCCTAAGGTTTTTAAGAGGCTTGCTGAAGTTGATGATTGGTTGGTTAAGAAAGAAGAGATGATCGCTGACTTGCGCTCTTCCGATCGTCCTAAATCTTGGGAAGCTCTCCTTGAGATATTTTCCAACTTCACCGTTGGAGGTGGGTTGAAACTCAACATGTTGGGCCAACGAATGTTGGAGGTTCTCGATCAGCCAGGTCCAGTAGAAATCAAGGAAGGAAGAGGGGTTCTCAGGATCGAAGAGCAGGATTGGAGAAAGTGGAAAGCTCTCATTGAGCTTGCCATGAATTGCGAAATGAGTAGCGCGGTTGATAAAACTCAGGCCGTTGGAGAATTGATGGCGCAGATTGATCAGGAGCATCTCAAACAACTTCGTAGTCGCGGTTTGTTGAGCTTTGACGATGTCAAAATCTTACTAGGTAAGTGGAGTCAAAGTGAAGAGGCACGGTTACAAAGAGAGTTGATTGATTATCGACTCGATGGTCGATACGATCATTGGCTTCTTGATGAGTTTCAGGATACGAGCCCTTCGGAGTGGCACGCGCTTGAACCACTGATGGATGAGGCGGCAACTGATCAAGATGGGAGTCTTTTTATCGTGGGGGATCGGAAGCAGGGAATTTACGCTTGGCGTGGAGGTGATGTCTCTCTTTTTGATCGAGTTCTTCGGAAATATGGGGATGGGCTCGAAGAGGTTTCAATGGATAAATCCTACCGTTCTTGCTCAGCCGTTCTCGCTCTGGTGAATGCGGTATGCGGGAATTTG
>JALRJZ010000161.1 GCA_023261045.1 Akkermansiaceae bacterium | reverse complement strand
TCCTGATGCTCCAGTGATTCTCTACGTTTGGGGAAACATCCTCCCCGAAGATACTGAATCGATAGGCATCGTAGGTTCTCGTAAACTCACTCATTACGGCCGAGAATCCGCCCGTAAGCTTTCTTTTCAACTCGCAGGAGCTGGCCTCACGATCATCTCGGGTCTTGCTCGAGGAATCGACACCGCTGCTCACGAGGGAGCCCTTGCAGCTTACGGACGCACCATTGCCGTGATTGGCTCGGGACTCCTGCAGATCTACCCTTCCGAGAACATCGCTCTTTGCGAAAAAATCACCAATGGACAGGGGGCGATCATTTCTGAATTCCCTTTAAAAACACCTCCAAGCAAACAGACATTTCCTCAAAGGAATCGGATTGTTGCTCACTGGTCGCAAGGCCTTCTAGTGGTAGAATGTCCAAAGCGATCAGGATCTCTCATTACTGCAAATCTTGCTAGCGAAGCAGGACGCACGGTCTACGCCGTTCCAGGGCCAATCGATCGTCCGACATCAGCTGGCTGCCACGAACTCATTCGGGACGGAGCCACGCTCATTACCGATGGCTCCCAAATCCTGGATGACTACGGATTTTTTCCAATAAGATCTGGAAACCATGGAACGCAACCTAGCGAAAGCGGCAAGCAAAAGATAAATCTCCCCGAAGATGAGCAAACTCTTCTCCAAGCACTTTGCCACGAACAACAGCATATCGATGAACTCGCTCTCAAGACAACATTCCCTCCGAGTCTCATTTCTGTTCTCTTAATGAAACTTGAACTTAAAAGACTCGTCTCCAGCCACCCGGGCCAACGATATAGCACTCGTCATTCGTAGAAATCATCGATTTATCATGACCTAGGAAGTGGCTGACAAAATGAAACAAAGGATCAAAAATTGATTTCTACCTTATTAAATCAATTTTCATTTTGGGCTCTTGCCTCACACCAAGAGTCATCTACCCTTCTTGCGTGTTCGAGTTTACTATTTTCCGAATTCCAGTGCGTGTTGAACCATGGCATTGGCTAATTCTTGCACTTCTAGGCTCTAACATGGGCAGCTTCGAATCGAGAGCAGGTATTTTATCCCTCTTGATTTTTATGCTCGCTGGTTTTTTTTCCATTCTCATTCATGAGCTCGGACACGCATTAACCGGAAGGAAATTTGGCGCCATTGGAACCGAAGTGGTTCTCCACGGCATGGGAGGAGTGGCCATTTTTCCCCAATCAAATTTTACACGCTTGCAAAGCTTCTTAGTCACATTTGCTGGCCCAGCAGTTCAGCTTCTTTTAGGATTTAGCGCCTACTTTCTTCTGGGTTTTACTCAAGTTGGAACGATTCAAGGATTCAACGAGTTTCTTGCCTCACTCATGTTTGTCAGTATCTTTTGGGCACTTCTAAATTGAGTGCCTGTATGGCCCCTTGATGGTGGACAAATGCTCGGGGCCATTCTTGGCCCCAGAAAAGAGGTGTTACTCCATAAAATCAGCATGATCAGCGCGATTCTTTTGGCCCTTTTTGCCCTCAGCAATCAAATCCTCTTCGGAGCACTTTTGATGGGCTATTTTGCCTACACCAATTATCAACGCTATCAGATGATTACCAATTGGCGTCGCTAGGATCTACTGAGAGAAAAGGAGTCGAACTCCTGCAAAAATTGAAAATCCGACAATCATCCATTCAAATAAGCGTTGGGAGATCAACACCAGAAGATATTTCCCAAAGAAAACTCCCATCAAGATCACCGGTATGAGCTTCAGGTTCAGGAGTAAACTTTCCCCGGTGGTATAACTGAGCCCTCCCATAAATGGGAGTTTGATGATATTGATCAAAAGAAAAAACCTCGCTCCAATCCCAATGAGCTCCATTTTTGGCATCCGTTTTGTGAGGAAATAAAGCTGGAAAACCGGGCCAGCTGCATTGGCAACCATCGTTGCAATTCCAGCGAAAGCTCCCGCAATCAATCCGAATTCGCGAGAGTTCGCTAGCTGATCAAAGATCCCGGCTGAAGATCGTCGCACGAGTTGCAAAGCAACCATAAAAAGAATCAAGCCCCCAATGACGGGTTTTGCCCACTGCTCAGGCAACGCTCTTAAGATGCCATAACCAATCACCAAACCAATAAGAGCTGGAGGGAGCAGCTTCCAAACTGGCCCCCATGAGGCATACTTTCGAAACATGGGAAAAACACTGAGATCCGCGACTACTAACATTGGCAACAAAACCCCTACGGATGCTTTGTTGAATAATTCTGCCATGATAAAAACAGCAATTAAACCCAAGCCGGAAAAGCCAGCTTTCCCCAAGCCAACGCACAACGCCGCTAGAATTACCAATAACCACTCAAAAGGTGAGTCAATCACATGAAGGTTCTTTTCCAGAATCCCCAAGGACACAAGTCACGTTTCTAAGAGAAGAGCTTTCTTTGAAAGCCCTATGCCTTTCTCAGAACCACTTGTGGGCAACTTGAAGCCCTCTCAATCTTTCCCAGAGAATCATGTCATTCGATGAAGAAACCGCAGTGAGACTTGCGAGGAGGCCAAGGTGGCATTACAGAGAAGGGGTGAGCGCGCTCGATCCAAACGCTATCCGCCAGGATTTCCCAATTCTTTCCCGAGAGATCCATGGAAAGCCTTTGGTTTATCTCGATAACGCAGCCACATCGCAAAAGCCGTTTCAGGTGCTAAAAACCTCGCGTGACTACTACGAAGAGATCAACGCAAACATCCACCGAGGGGTTCACCACCTCGCCCAGGCTGCAACAACAGCGTATGAGGCTGCCAGAGAGACAGTGAGAGCACATCTGAACGCACAGAGCGTGGAAGAAATTGTTTTCACATCGGGCACGACTGACGCCATCAATCTCGTGGCCTCTGTTCTGGGTCGCTCAGGAAAAATCAACGCTGGTGACGAAATCATTATTTCTGGACTCGAGCACCATTCCAATATTGGCCCCTGGCAAATCCTTTGTGAACAATTGGGAATAAGTCTCAAGATCATCCCAGTGCGAGAGGATGGAACTCTCGATCTCGCAATTTATGAGACCCTATTAACCGATCGAACTAAGCTTGTCTCCATCAACCATATTTCGAACGCTTTTGGCACGGTCAATGATGTGAATTCCATTTGCCACTTAGCCAAGCAAGTCGGCGCCCTAACTCTGATTGATGGAGCTCAGTCTATTGCTCACTTATCGATTGATGTTCAGGATATTAATGCAGACTTTTATGCTTTTTCCGGACACAAAGTCTATGCCCCAACAGGAATCGGTGTCTTGTGGGCAAGGCGTGATTTACTCGAAGAGCTTCCCCCATGGAAAGGTGGCGGAGAAATGATCAAAGAAGTCAGCTTCGAAAAAACAACATACAACGACCCTCCTTTTAAATATGAGGCCGGCACCCCAAACATCGAAGGCGCAATCGCTCTTGCAGCCGCATTGAATTATGTGAATAACTTGGGAATAGAGAGTATTCACTCCTATGAGACGCACCTCATCCAGGAACTATCCTCGATCCTCTCCAGCATTCCCGAAGTTACCATCTATGGCCCTCACGACCGCTCGGGTGCCATTTCGTTTAACATCAAAGGAGTGCACCACTATGACCTTGGCACCCTTCTTGATCAGATGGGATTTGCACTTCGCACCGGACACCACTGCTGCCAGCCCTTAATGGCTCGATTTGGCATCACAGGAACTCTCCGAGCATCAGTCGGTGTCTACAACACCATCGGTGAGGTGCACGCGCTGGGTGAAGCCCTCGAGCGAGCCCTCAAGATGCTTCGTTGAATCCGTTGCTATTCGTAACAAGATCCGCTATGACTCGCCGGTGACCATCAGTGAGCGACAGGATGAGCTTCTTGAGGAACTCAATCTCTTCCAAGATTGGACTGAACGATACGAGTATATTATTGGATTGGGCAAAAAGCTCCCTCCGATGGATCAGTCTCTTCAGACAGAAGATCACTTGATCAAAGGATGTCAGTCACAAGTGTGGCTCGACGCTTCGCTCGTAGACGGGAAAATGCATTATCTCGCTGACTCCGACTCACTGATTACCAAAGGAATGATTGCCCTCTTTGTTCGCATTCTTAATGGACAAACAGCCCAAGATGTCATCTCAACCGAGCTGACTTTCATCGAGAAAACGGGCCTCAAAGAGCATCTTGCACCAACACGGGCTAATGCATTAACGCTGATGGCAGCTCAAATGCGTAAATGTGCTCTTGAGGCGTCCTAAATGCGGACTTTCATGTCTCAATAGGTCGGAGGGAGCAAAAAAGAGGCGCCGGTTCATTTTTAATGATCAAGTCAGCAGCCTTCGTTGATGAATCAGACGATTGAGATTTCGTAGATTGCTCCAAAAAACAGTGAGCGAAAGGGAATTTCATCTCTTGACTCAGGGTAGATTGCTAATGCAAATTAGTTGCATCAACATGAAGTTTCTCCTCCTTCTCATCTTGGCTCTTCCCGCTAAAGCACTCGATGTGGCCTCACTCCACCCTCTCATGACGGACCTCATCCGTCAAATTGGAGGGCAGCGTGTTTCTCTTGTCGAGATCTGCAGACCCAATATGGATATTCATCACTTTGAACCGAAACCCTCCGACATACGAGAGATGTCTCAAGCAAAACTGATTTTTGCCTCTGGGAAAGGTTTAGAACCCTATCTCACACGCCTCAAAGATAGCCTTCAAACCCATCAGCAAATCGTCGAGGTGGGGCGATCGATTCCCTCACAAAAAGTATCTGCAAAAGATCAAATCTACATCTGTTGCCCCCAACATGCAAAGGGAGCGATCGATCCTCATTGGTGGCACAATGTTCGCAATATGGAACGTGCCGTCAAAGTGATCGCAAATGAGCTTTCAAAGACCGACCCTGAAAATCAGGACTATTACTCAGCCAACGCTCAAAACGTCGCAGCTCAACTCTTGGAGCTCGATCGTTGGGTCAAAGCACGCGTTTCCACGATTCCAAGGCAACAACGACATCTCGTCACATCCCATGCTGCCTTTGGATACTTCTGCAAAGCCTACGGATTTAGAGCAAGCTTTGTGCAAGGCCTGAGTGCTGAGAGTGAAGTGTCTGCAGCACAGCTCATTGAAACGATTCAAACTCTCCAAAAAGAAAAAATTCCCATTGTTTTCCCAGAAGTGAATGCAAACCCAAAAGTCTTGGCTCAGATTGCAAAGCAGTCTGGTGCCAAAGTTGGCAAATCATTGGTGGCAGACGGCTCGGTAGAGAGCTACCGCCTCATGATGACACAAAACGTCGAAAGCATCGTTAACGGTCTCACAAAGTGACAAAATCTCCCTTTTTAAGCACGGCTCTCGCGCTCATCCCTCTTGCAGCGATGGCTCTCCCTTTGCGACTCATTCTCAGAGAACAATCAGATAAATCCCCACAAATCAAAGAGCCCCAGGAAGCGCTTTCTGAACGATTGATTCCTGCTATTCTCAACATCCGAAGCGCTCACCCATTCGAAAAATTAACGATCACTGCGGATTCAAAAAGTTGGTCTTTAACTCATCACGATAACTTCAAGCAAATCACAATCCCCCTCAACGAAAAGGGAGAACTTCACTTGCTCAACGCCGTTGTTTGGCCACCCGACACTCCTGAGAGCGCCCTTTTCATCGAACTGATGCCGGATGGTTTAGAAACTCGCTCTTATACGATTTGGGGAATCGGTGAAGCCACCGAGGAAACGACTTTGACTTGGGATCTGACACAATGAGCCATCAACACCATCAGCTTACCCTCGAGCAAGTTTCTTACAGTTACGGAAACAAGGAAGCGATTCAAAGGATTTCGTTCACTGTTCAGTGTGGCCAACGCTTAGCACTTCTAGGCCCCAATGGAGCGGGTAAAAGCACCTTAATCCGACTTTTGGCAGGACTACTCAAACCACAGGACGGC
>JALRJZ010000160.1 GCA_023261045.1 Akkermansiaceae bacterium | reverse complement strand
TCGTAATTATGAAATGGCCTTTCAAATGCAAATGTCCGTGCCAGAGGTGACTGATCTTTCAAGTGAGACGGAGCAAACGCGTCGACTCTACGGTCTTGACGCACCCTTCGGACCTACCAAGATTTATGGCGCGCAATGTTTGATGGCTAGGAGGCTTGTTGAACGTGGGGTTCGCTTTGTCGAGTTGACCATTAATGCGGCTGGGGGCGATCGTTGGGACCAGCATGGGAATCTTAAAGATGGTCACTCGAAAAATGCCGCAATGGTCGATCAGCCAATTGGTGCGCTTCTCAAAGATTTAAAAGCTCGCGGCTTACTTGATCAAACTCTTGTTGTTTTTACCGGCGAGTTTGGAAGAACGCCTTTTGCACAAGGGTCCAATGGTCGTGATCATAATCCGCAAGGTTTCTCAATGTGGATGGCTGGAGGAGGAGTGCGAGGAGGATCTATCTACGGTGCGACCGATGAATACGGATACCGAGTCGTCGATGGGAAAATGTCGGTGCATGACCTTCATGCCAATATGCTTCATCTGATGGGCCTCGATCACAAAAGGGTCACCTACCGATACGGCGGGCGAGATGTTCGGCTGACGGATGTGCATGGAGAATTAGTGCCTGCGCTTTTTAAGGCCTAACGACAGATTTTATTTTGCTGTTGCTATCGAGAGTGTCTCTTTGCATAATCTTTGCAGCGATCCGGTGCGGATTGCTTCTCTAACCTGCTAATATTATCGCTAAGCCAAGAAATTTTCGTCGTGGAGGAGGCGGCTCTAAGAGTCGTGGGAAACGCGGTTTTCGTAAGGATTCGAAAGATCGTACCGAGGCCGATGAGGAAAAATCTGTTGAGATTGAGGGCACGATTTCTGCCGTTCTTGCAGGCACGATGTTCAAAGTCGAACTGGCCAGTGGACACGAGGTGCTCGCCCATATTTCTGGAAAGATGAGGAAGCGTTTCATTCGCCTCGTTGTGGGTGATAAGGTGAAGATGGAGATGTCTCCCTATGACACCTCGAAGGCGAGAATCGTCTTTCGAGTCGGCTAAGTTCACTGCGATCTATTCCAACTTCAGTGTCTTTCTGAGGTCCTTGATTTATTAAAAGAGATCCATTAATCTTTACTTCGTCGGATATTAGAAGTCTCGCTTCAGATTTCGGTATTCGGTCTTTCTAATCCTAGCCAACTCATATTTTGGGACTTGTTGATAAAATTCATCGATGGCGGCTTGTTCAGAAGGGTTTGTCCTCTGGGCGTAAGCGTCGGACCAGTTCGGAGGGTGGTGTTTTAGATAAGATGGATCGCAGCCTCTGGCTGAGAGGGGGACTCTATTTGGGGTTCGCCTTGGGGATGATGGGCCTGCTTGCAGGGATTGAAGGAGTTGATCTCAACCGGGTCATTGTTGCGTCGGTCATTTTAGTGAGTTCACTCGCAATTTTCCAGTTAAACCATCAACAATCGGCAAGTCGTAACGGCCGTGTCTTTTTAGTTTTTGGAGGTATTTTGATTCATCTCTGGGTGGCGAGGTTTCTGAGTGAATCGACGGTTGGTTTCTTTCCGGATGACTCACTCCGGTTTTTGCTCGTTCCTCTTGCCCTCGCTCCCATGGTTCATTCCGTTTTGCTGGGCCAAAGAGCGGGTGTTTATTCCTCAGTCTTTGTGAGCCTGTTTGGAGCTCTGATTGTTCCTGTTGATGATCGCTGGGTGTTTTTCTCGATTAGTATCTGTTGTGGACTCACAACAGTCTTTGCGACTAAACGAGTCAGTAAGCGCGGCCGTCTGCTACGTGCTGGTTTTTGGGTTGGAGTTGTCGCGCTTCTGTTAAACTTACTCTTTGCCAAGATTTCTATTAGTCAACTTGGCCTTTCTGGTGCGGATGTGTGGCAAGACTTTGGGCGTTCTTGTCTCATGGCGCTCTCAACAGGGCTTCTTACTGGTTTGTTTGTAGGCGGAATCTTACCTCTCTTAGAAGGAGTCTTTGGGTTAACGACCGAGATTTCATGGCTCGAGTTAAGTGACTTGAATCATCCTTTGCTGCGTCGAATGCAACTCGAGGCACCGGGAACTTTTCACCATAGCTTAATTGTGGCCTCTCTTGCGGAAAGTGCGGCTGAAGCGATTGGGTCAAATGCCGTCATGAGTCGAGTTTGTTCTTATTTCCATGACATTGGGAAACTGAGTAAACCCGAATACTTCATTGAAAACCAAGGTGGAGTCAATCCACACGATGAGTTGACCCCGACCATGAGCGCCTTGATCATTGTTGCCCACGTCAAAGAGGGGGTCGACTTAGCGATTAAAACCAAGTTAAACTCCAAGATTCTCGAGGTCATTCAGGAGCACCATGGGGATTCTCTAGTTTACTACTTTTATCGCAAAGCTCAGGAGAAGTTACAAAAAGAGCAGGTCGAGCGCCAACGGGGTGAGTCTCCATCGGATGATCTGGCAAAGGTGGATGAAAAAAGTTTTCGGTATCCTGGGCCGATTCCTCAGTCTAAAGAAAGCGGAATTGTTTCCCTAGCGGATGCTATTGAAAGTGCTTCGCGAGCGATGTCCAAACCAACACCGTCAAGAATTAAAGGCTTGGTTGATGAAATCGTGTTTAACCGGATCAAAGATGGCCAGCTTGACGACTGCGGGCTGACCATGAGTGAGCTCAAAAAAATCCGCGAAGTTTTCTCTAAAACTCTTCGCAGCGTTCTGCACTCTCGAATCGAATATCCCAAGGGGCGCTCTGAGGATCCCCCTTCAGATTTGTCAACCTTGACCAAAGTGGTTCCAGCCGAGGAGATCGAAAGGGTCCGACGTCAGCGTCAAAAAGGCGAATAATCGGATGGTGGAACTTTATGTTTGTAGTTCTGTCCGCGAATTCTCGCAGGATATCTTAGAGGTCCTCAAAAAGGGGTGGAATGGAGTGTTTCTTCTGCTCAAAGAGCTTGGTGTGGGGGAGATTGCAAGCGTAGAGAGTATAGAGATTACTCTCTTGGACGATACTGAAATGGGGAGAATTCATGGCGAGTTTCTCGATGACCCGACCCCTACAGATGTGATTACCTTTGATCATGGGGAGTTGCTCATCGGGGTTGAGACGGCGATAAGGCAGGCATCGAGGCATGACAGTTCAATGAACCGGGAAATCGCTCTCTATGGGATTCATGGGATGTTGCATCTGGCTGGTTTTGATGATCGGTGCGAAGAAGACGCCCAAAAGATGGCAAAGAGGCAGTTTGCCCTTCTCAATGAGTGGTTTCCGGCTCTTTAGGCTTCGCTTACAAAAGTTTTTTTAAGGTTTTGGATTCGGTGGATTGACACCCTGCGTTCACTTTCCCACTCTCCCACAAACGCAGGGTTAAGAGAGAGCTCTCAATCTTGCAAAACCGATATATTTGCGCCGTGTATTCAAACGAAGATTACTTGTTACAACTGCTCACCGAAGGAGGGCACCTTGACTCGTCTCGCCTGGAGGAGGTCCGTTCTAAGATTGGAGATGAGAAGTTACTGACTCATTTTATTGAACAAGGAGAAATCTCTGAGTCTGTGATTGCTGAGATTTCTGCTCAGAATGCGGGTTGTCAGGTTGTTGATCTCGCCAATCATTTTGTGGATCCGGTTTTCTCTTCAGTAATGAGTTTGGCGGATTGCCGTCGTTTTAACGCTGTTCCAGTCGCTGACGATGGTTCTTATCTCTATATCGCTCTGGCAGATGTTCTCGATTTTGAGATTCAGGATGCCATTCCCCACGTTGTGAACCGTGAGGTTCAGTTTTATGCTGCAACGCCAGCAGCCATTAAAAATGCCTGGCAACAGATTTTTGGAGATGAAGTCGGGCTTGCTGAGGCGAGTGAGCTCACTGTGGTGGGTGATGCAGGTTCTGATGATGGCGACGCCCCAATCATCAAGATGGTCTCTGGAATTTTGGTGGACGCTTTCCAAATGAGAGCGAGTGATATTCACATTGAGCCTCTCGAAACTTCTCTCCGGATTCGTAACCGTGTTGATGGTAAGTTGGTTGAAGTTGCCAATCACCCCAAAAAGCTTCTTCCGGCGGTCATCGCCCGCCTCAAGGTGATGAGCGGCACGATGAGTATTGCGGAGAAAAGGATTCCTCAGGATGGCCGGATTCAGGTGAAAATGTCCGGTAAAGAAGTGGATTTGCGTGTTTCTTCGGTTCCGAGTAACCACGGTGAAAGTATCGTTATGCGGATTCTTGACAAATCTGCGCTGAGTCTTGGTTTGCCTCAATTAGGCTTCTTATCTGACGACCAAGCGGTTTTCGCCGAGCTTCTTGGTCTTCCCGATGGAATTATCCTCGTGACCGGGCCAACAGGTTCTGGAAAAACCACAACTCTTTATGCCTGTCTCAACGAGATCAATAAGCCTGACAAAAAGATTATTACCGTTGAAGACCCTGTCGAATATGAGATGGCAGGAATTAATCAGGTCATGGTGAAGACCGATATTGGAATGACCTTTGCTGCGGCTCTTCGGTCGATGTTGCGTCAGGCGCCAAATATCATCATGGTTGGTGAGATTCGAGATGGTGAAACGGCAAACATCGCCATTAACGCTTCTCTCACAGGTCACCTTGTTTTCTCGACGTTACACACCAACGATGCTCCGAGTGCAGTTGCTCGTCTCTCCGATATTGGAATTAAAAACTTCCTCATCGCTTCCGCTGTTCGGGCGGTCCTAGCTCAGCGTCTTGTGCGTAAACTGTGCGACAAGTGTAAGGCGCCAGCCGCTCTGAGCGAGAAAGAGCTTCGCACCTTAAATATTGACGCAAGTCAGGCTGCTGAGGGGAGTATCATGGGGCCGGTGGGGTGTGAAAACTGCCGTAATTCCGGTTACCGAGGCCGAATTGGTATTTTTGAGATCTTCCTGGTGGATGATGAAGTGCGTCATCTTATTAACCAGAACTTGAGTACTCCTCAATTGCGTCGTCGCGCTCGAGAATTAGGGATGCGCACCCTGCGAGAGGATGGAATCCGCAAGGTTCTTGCTGGAATGACTTCGGCTTCCGAAGTGATTGGTGTGACGATGGCAGATTCCGAGTAATAAGTAATCTAAAGACTAACGAACTAAATTTTTTGACAGATGGATAATAATCAAGTCCTCGATCTTTTCGTCAGCCGCAGCATGATTGATGGTGCACTGAAGGGTGACGTTCTTTCTGAAATTGAAAACAGTGGCAAGGAAGCTGCAGAAATTCTCGCTGATTACCAAGTCATTGGTTCTCGAGATGATATCTGGCCAATCATTGCCTCTGAACTCGGAGCTGAATTTGTTGATCTCAGTGAATTCCAGCCACCGGAGGCACTTCTTTCTCTCGTGCCAGCTGGTTTAGCGCGTCTCCACGGTGCCTTGCCAGTAGCGTATGATGATGCGGGTGTTTCTATTGCTCTCACCGACCCTTTGAATCCTCAAATTGTCGAAGATCTTCGCTTTGCAATTGGACAGGAAGTCGTCTTGGTAGTTGCTCCGGATCACATCGTTGAACAAAAGATCAACCAATACTATGGGGGCGAGGAAAAGGCGATGGATGATATCCTCGGTCAGCTCGATGGGGGACTCAACCTCAAAGGAGGTGAAGCTGAATTGGAAGATGAGGCAAATTCCGCGCCTATCATGCGCTACGTTGATCTGGTTCTTTACCAAGCAATTAAGGAAAAGGCTTCAGACATTCACTTTGAGCCCTTCGAGACGGAGTTTAAGATCCGTTACCGTGTAGACGGTGCTCTTTACGAGATGTCACCCCCTCCAGTCCATTTGGCCCTTCCGATCATCTCGCGGGTGAAGGTGATGTCCAACATGAACATCGCTGAGCGACGTGTTCCCCAAGACGGTCGGATTGTGAAGCAGGTCGGTGATCAGTCTGTCGATATGCGGGTGTCTTCACTGCCAACTCAGTATGGTGAAAGTGTTGTTCTTCGTGTTCTAGACCGGA
>JALRJZ010000015.1:23768-24021 GCA_023261045.1 Akkermansiaceae bacterium | reverse complement strand
TCAACTTCAATCAGACCGAGCAGGTCGCGATAGTGCTTTACCGCCTCGTCCATATCCAGTACACGCAGCTGAATATGACCCGGACGCATTACCCCTTTTTTCATGTAACAATCCTCAGGTTTTTATTATTAAAATCTATCTCTACGGGTTTGGAGCCAGCTCTGCCTCAATCTTGAGATTACCCTGTGGGAAGATCCGGCATGCCAGAACGATTCCCTGCTCCAGGTCATCTTCAGAAATATGGGCTTTGCTC